>JAWXAW010000043.1:0-26191 GCA_034439675.1 Saprospiraceae bacterium
CAATGATATCCGCTTCTCGCGAAGCCCTTTCTCTGTCAGCTCGTGCAAGTTCTGCATTCTTCTCTGCGAGATAAGCTTCCTCAAGTGAATTGGCTGCCTGAATTTTTTCTGCGGCTGTGGCTTTACGCAACGATTCCGCTTCCTTTAGCCTTCGTTCTGCATTGGAAATAGCCATCCGAACTTTAGCTTCATTTTCTCCATCGATAGCATTCGCTTCAGCGGTTGCTTCACCTACTTTAGCTATGGCATCTGCCGCACTGACGGAAACCCTTTTTTCTTTATTTGCATTTGCCTCACCGATACTTCCGTCGCGATTTTTCTCAGCTACGCTTTTCTTTGCATCATTGATCGCTTTCGCAGCGGCTTCCTTTCCCAATGCTTCAATATACCCGCTTTCATCCTGGATGTCAGTTACGTTTACATTGATCAGCGTCAGGCCAATTTTCTTCAATTCACTGCCCACATTAGAGCTGACATTGGTCAGAAATTTATCCCTGTCAGAATTGATTTCTTCAATATCCATTGTAGCCACCACTAACCTGAGTTGGCCAAAGATGATATCCTTTGCAGTCTCCCTGATCTCATCTGTAGTCTTACCTAGTAGACGTTCGGAAGCCACTTCCATAATGCCGGGCTCATTACTCACCGCTACAGTGAAGCGTGAAGGCACACTCACCCTGATATTCTGCCTTGAAAGTGCCCCTCTTAAATCAACATCAATACTGATCGGTGTAAGGTCCATATACTGATAGTCCTGGATAACAGGCCATATAAACGCGGCGCCTCCCGCGAGACATTTCGAAGATTGGCCTGTTCCCGTCTTCCCATAGATGACTAATATTTTATCTGATGGACATCGTTTGTACCTGGAAACAAACCATAAGAGCATAATAAAAACCAACCCGATGAGGCCAGCAACAATAACAACAAAGGAGTTTGACAAATCCATGTGTGATGGTGTTTTTAGATGAGGTTAGATCGTATGACTGCTAATAGTAAATAGTTTATTGTGCATAAATGTTGAGGTAACTAGTTAAAACTACTTGTTTCCTCTTCTAATTCAACAGGATATGATTCGACTTTCAATGTATTATCCTCCATGATGTCAATGACCTTTACGTGCGAGCCGGTTTTGAGCATCTCCCCATCCGTGATGGCATCCATTTCCCGGACCGTCCCATCAATCTTTAGATGAATTTTGCCCCTCCCATCCTGATGAGCAGGAATGGGAAGGTAAACTTCGCCCAGCTGATCCAGCGCGTGGTAAAAATTCAAGGTGCCGGATTGTTCCAGTTGAGCGAATTTATACATTAGGTAAGCTACAATAAACATAGCCGTCAGCCCCACACCGGTAGCCAGGGCTACTGCAATCCAGACGCTGAGTTGATTACCCATCGCCAGGACACCGGTCCAACCAAAAAACATAAAAAAAGCGATGATACTCCTCGCGGAAAGGGCAGAAAAATCATGTTCTATCGACCCCGAATCGCCCTGCAAGGCAAACTCACCATCACTATCTGAATCAAAGCCAATCAGCAGTAGAATAAACTGAATAAAAAACAGGACACTGAAAATAATGGCAATAAACCAAAATACCTGATGCGGAGAGGAGAGCGCATCCCACCATTGATTTATCGATAAGCCTTTAGTCACTGGCACTTCCATTTTCGGTTGTTGGCAAGATAACATGTATTTTGACGGAATGATTCTTCCTTTTAGACCAAATACGCATGACCGCCTGTCCTGAAAGTTAAGAAAGTGGATAGAATCATATGGTAAAAATTAAACTAATTTTGCCTTACAACATAACCAACCATCGTGGACGTAAAATTATTTAGCGGAAAGTACTCCAGTTATCTGGCAGAGAAGATAGCAGATTATTATGGTTATTCCCTCGGAAAATGGGATTGCTTGCGTTTCAGCGATGGTGAGATGCAACCGGTCATCGAAGAGTCTGTCCGGGGTTCGTATGTCTTTTTCATTCAATCTACTGCTGCTCCGGCGGATAATCTCCTGGAATTATTATTGCTTATCGATACAGCGAGGCGGGCCTCTGCGGATTACATTACCGCAGTGATCCCTTATTTTGGCTATGCCCGGCAAGACCGGAAGGACAAGCCGCGCGTACCCATTTCTGCCAAGCTTATCGCAAACCTTATCGAAGCTGCTGGTGCTGACCGGATTATGACCATGGACCTACATGCTGATCAGATTCAAGGATTTTTTGATATCCCCCTAGACCACTTAAAAAGCAACGCCATATTTGTACCATACCTTGAGGGTTTAGATAGGGAATCTGTGATTTTTGCGTCACCTGATGTTGGCGGGGTGAAAAGGGCTAGAAATTATGCCAATCATTTCCAATGTGAACTTGTCATTTGTGATAAATACCGTCGCCGAGCGAATGAGGTGGCGGGCATGACCGTTATCGGGGACGTCCAGGGCAAGGATGTTATTCTGGTAGATGACATGGCTGATACCGCCGGCACTTTGTGCAAGGCGGCTGATGCGCTTGTGCAGAAAGGGGCAAAGAGTGTCCGGGCCATATGTACACATCCGGTGTTGTCTGGTAAGGCGTATGAAAACATTGAATCTTCCCAATTGACAGAATTGATTGTCACGGATACATTGCCACTGAGGAGGACATCGCCAAAGATCAAGGTTTTGTCATCGGCTAAGCTCTTTGCGCATGCGATCAGGAATACGCATGAGCATCGTTCGATATCTGCTTTATTTTTAGGGGATTAGGGTAAGGGGAGGTGATTTTGGTTGGATAGGCGGGGTGCTTGGCAAAAAACCAATTCGTATATCTACGAAATATATTTCGCCGAAATACCTTCATTAGCCGAGCCGGAAATATTTCTGGGTATTATTATTTTGCTTCTAATATTAAAAATGGGTAACCATCAGGCTTATCTGTAAATTATCTTCAACTGGTTCTCTGGTCCAAAGCCTTAAGGAAACCCAATTGTATTTTTACGAAATATATTTCGCCGAAAACTTTAGCATTTTTTTTGTCTCGATTTCAAAAAAAAATCCCCTCCGTATACCCAAACCCCCTAATTTTATTTCATTACTCTAGTTGAAAACAAACCTTCTTCACCGATGGCTTTCAATAAATCTCACCTGTTTGATCCGGAAGATCAAATAACCAGTTCAATGGCTCATTTGCTATCCCACCCGGCAAGAGTGGATATACTGAGATTCCTGGCTCAAAACGGCTCCACTTCTGTAGAGAAGCTGGCTGTCAGGTACCCGCTGTCTAAATCCACAGTCTCACAGCATCTGGAATATTTTAGAAAGGCAGACCTCTTCCACTACCAGGAATCCTACCCGCACACCTTTTATTCCATTGATCTCCAAACCTTTAAAGAATTGAATTCAAAACTAATGGATTACTGCCTGTGTCTCGAGCAAGCCATCGATCTCAACCTCCACTCAAAGCTGCAACTTAAATAACTGGACGCTCATTAAATCAACCTTATTAAAAATCAAACACGCCAGAAACTCGATCAATCTTCCTTAATTTATCACATATAGCTATATATGTTGATTTTATACATTATAAATAATAATTATACTTAATCCTCTCCATCCAATTTTCCACTATTTGAGTGGTCCTTTTCCCCTTCTATAACCGAGTTTATTCACCCAGACAATAATTTTACGCTTAACCCCTTATTTTTTATCTTAAAATCATACCTTTGCGTGCCCTAATGGAAACAGGGGCTCAAATATTTTGGTTATGGAAGTAATGACACTAAACGCTTCGACCAGGAAAGACCTGGGAAAAGTCGCCACGAAGGCAGTTCGCAAAAGCAATCTCATCCCATGCGTACTTTATGGTGGTGATGAGTTACAACATTTTACCCTGGCTCCCCTCGACCTGAGGACACTTGTTTATTCACCTGAATTTAAAGTGGTCGAGATAAACCTGGATGGTCAGGTACATAAATGCATCCTGAAATCTGTTCAGTACCACCCGGTAACGGATAGCATCATGCACATCGACTTTCTTCGTCTGATTGAAAATCATCCAATTAAGATCGAAATTCCTATCAGTTTTGAAGGAGTTGCTCAGGGGCTCAAAGCAGGCGGTAAGTTGATCAAGAAGATGCGTAAGGTGAAAATTAAGACTATGCCTGAAAACCTCATTGACAAGATTGTCCTGGACACTACTTCTATGGGCCTTGGCCAATCACAACGGATCAAAGACTTATTACTTGCTGAGGGCGTTAAAATCCTAAACAACGAAAATATACCTGTGGCCACTATTGAAATCCCAAGGGCACTTCGCGGTGCAGCGGCAGAAGAGACTGCAACTCCTGCAAAAGCCGCAGCTCCGGCAAAAGCCGCAGCTCCTGCAAAGGCAGCAGCACCAGTTAAAGCAGCAGCTCCTGCAAAAGCCGCTAAGAAATAATACTATTTTCCCGGAGAATCCATTAATGTGGTATTCACCGGTAAATTCAGATAAAAAGCATCCTTCGGGATGCTTTTTTACTTTTGAGTTATGCCTGCATCTGTTTTAAACATCGGATTGGTCCAATTTGACATCGCCTGGGAAAACCCTAGCGAAAACATGAGGCGAATTGACAACCTCCTTGGACAATCTTCTGATCTTGACCTCGTTATACTGCCCGAGATGTGGTCCACCGGGTTTTCGATGCAACCAGAGAAAGTAGCTGAGCCCGCACGAGGCACCGCGCTCCAATGGATGATAAATCAAGCGAGGGAAAGAAATACAGCCATAGCAGGCAGTATTTCGGTTGCTGAAGGGGCATTGTATTTCAATAGGTGGTATTGCGCATTTGCGGATGGACGGATCATACAGTATGACAAAAAACATCTGTTTTCCTATGGCCGGGAAGACCAGCATTACACTGCCGGCAGCACCAAAGTCTTCATCGAAATCAAGGGATGGAAAATCATGCCTATCATCTGCTATGATCTTCGTTTCCCGGTCTGGTGCCGAAATACGGATTCCTATGACCTGATGATGGTTGTTGCCAATTGGCCAGTGCCCAGAATTCATCACTGGGATGCCCTCTTGAAAGCGCGTGCCATCGAAAACCAGTCTTACGTAGCTGCCGTCAACCGTATCGGCACAGATTCAAATGGTCTTCAATATAATGGACACAGCAGTGTGTTTGATATGAATGGACAGGAAATACTATCGCTTGGGGAAAGAGAGGGCATTGGACATGTGGTTCTTGACAAGCAATTGCTAGCCGCATACCGGGACCAATTCCGCTTTCTTCAGGACAGAGACCCGTTTACCCTTTAAGGTGGTATATTTGTTGTATTAATATTTTTTGTAATACATAGAAATGCAGATAATCAATTATATATGTACTTTATTTAGCTTTTTTATGTTGGGCGCCTGCTCCAACGTCAAACTTGCCCTTTACGACAACCAAAAAAGGCAGGAATATGCCCTTGAAACAAAAAAGGCATTTTCAAACTCCGAAGCCGGAAAAGAAATCGCGCTAAAGTCATCTGTTATTGAAACAGCAAAAAAGTACCTGGGCACCCGATACAAGTATGGCAGTATAGACCCCAAACAAGGCTTTGATTGTTCTGGGCTTGTTTACTTTGTAGCCAAAAAGCAAAACATAGAATTACCACGCTCATCAACTTCCTTGGCTGCCGCTGCACCTCACATTCCTTGGAAAAAAGCAGATCCTGGAGATCTTGTCTTTTTTGGTGATCGTGGACAGATTCATCATGTAGGCATCGTTGAAAAAAATAAACAGGATGAGTTGTGGGTAATTCACAGCACCAACCAACGAGGTGTTTATGAGGAGAATGTTTTAGTCAGTGCCTACTGGAAGAAGAGGATACTCTTTGCCGTAGATTTTAGTACGCTGCACCAGAAATTCAAGAAGGATAAAAAAAGTTAAGTTCCCTGACGGTGCATCAGCTATTTTATTTCAAACCAAACTTGTTCATCCGGATTGCCCGCATGATAATCCACAAGGATCTCGGTGCCTGAAGGAATGGTAATTGCCGCTTTAAATAGGATATACTGGTTTTTATAATCCGCTTCAAAAAACGCATTTGGTGCCTGGGAATGATTGTACAAGGAACCATAACCGAGCGCTAAGGCAATACTATCCTTTTTCCATTCAAAATAATATTCATACAGTATATACCCGCGCACTATTTCCCTAGCCTGCTCCCCTGGGATGATAAGGATAGGACAGATTTCGATCACACTCTCTGCAAGAATATCTTCAGTGCAAAACATACCATACCGATGTTTTCCACTTGGAGCAAAGTACAAACCAGGATGTTGCTGTAACATAAATTTGAATAGCGTGGTGATCAATCAATGACGTCGGAGTGAATAAACAGCTGCAATAATAAAACCAAATCCTGCAAGCTGGTACCAAGTGATGATTTCACCATCAAGACTGCCCCAGACCAATGCCATGCAGGGTATAGCGTAGGCAATGGCCGATCCAAAAATGGCGGTGGTACGCTGGATCAGCCAATAAAACAAGATATTGGCAAATACTGTGCAGACAAGAGCGAGAACAAACAAAGGCCCTAGTGATTCTTTCCAGGTTTCTGCATATACCATTTTATCATACGCCCCTGTGATCCACAAGATGACCAAAGCAATAATACCCAGTGAGGAAAAGCCAACAGTCGTCAGTGCAATTGGATGGATGTCCTGGCAATACCGTTTTACAAGGTTTGCGCTTAGTCCATAGCACATGGTACCCAGCACCACAAAAAAAACGTACGAACTGATATACCAGTCTCCTTCCCCGACCATTAAGACCGCTATTCCCATGCAGCCCAACAAAAGTCCAATACTATGATGCCGCTTAAGTTTTGTTCCAAAAAAGAAGACGCCCATCAGGAGTGCAAAGATTGGCGTGAGACTGTTTAATACTCCCGTAACTGCGCTGCCTAATCTTGTCTCTGCCAGCGCAAAGAGAACGGCCGGAATTCCATTCCCGGTGAGCACTACTAGTGTCACAAGGAGGACTTTGCCTTTTGGAATATTCACTTTAGAAATTAAAAAAATAGGCAGAAAGGCAATAGCACTGATACCGATTCTTAAAGCGCCTACTTCAAGTGCTGTGAAATGAATGAGCCCTTTTTTGATCAGAATAAACGATCCACCCCAAATAAACGCAAGAACAATAAAAGTTGCCCAACCTTTAAAATCATTCACGCTGGCAGCTGGCTCAGTGATTGGCGGGTTCATGGTGTGGCGGCTATCTCATTGACCTGGTTCCAAACGCGCCAGACATTTTTAAAACATATTTTTTCAATCTCCACTTCACTATAATCCCTTTTCAATAATTCATAGATGAGGTTTGGATACATGCTGACATCCTTGAGACCAGTAGGAAGGCTATCTCCTACGCCATCAAAATCAGAACCTATACCAACATGATCAATTCCTGCGAGAGCCTTAACGTGGTCAATATGATCAGCCACGCGTTTGACATCAGCATACAGGTCAGGATGTTTCTTTTTATAATCTTCAATAATAGGTTTTGCAAGGGAATCGTCTGCCTTTAAACCCGCTGCATCCAGTATGGCATTGAGTTCATTTCGATTTGCTGTTCTTGCCTTTGTAACTTCTGCATCCAGAAAATCAGATCCGAAGTTGATTTGAATGACCCCTCCCCGCTTACCCAACTCCATAATCATCTCGTCACTCATATTTCTTTCCCACCCCGGTGTAAAGGCTCTGCAGGAAGAATGAGTTGCCAATACAGGTGCTGTTGAAAGCTCCATGACTTGGAAAAAGGTTTTATCTGATATATGAGAAACATCGATGATCATACCCACTTTGTTCATCTCAGCAATGACCTCAAAGCCATATGGACTGAGTCCACCCCATGTTTTGGTGGTATCATATGAACTGTCACAAATATGATTGTCTTTTCCATGTGTCAGGGTTACATACCTTATACCCTTTCGATAATAGTATCGTATATCATTCAATGTGATCAGAGGGGCTCCATTTTCCATGCCCATCGGAAGGGAAATAAGCCCTTCCTGAAAATTTGCTTCAATCATTTCCGGTGAGTCTCCTCTGGCAAATTTGTCAGGATGTGCCTCAATGATACCATCAATCATAAATATAAGGGTGTCAGCCAATTCTTTAGCTGATGGGAGATCATTTTGGTACGAAGACGAAATGAAAATGGACATAAAGGGAGCGTCTAATCCTCCTTGTTTGGCCCGCTCGTAGTCAAAATCCCCATCTGTTGTGGAAACGGGGATACCCAGGTATTCTCTCTCGAGCCTGAAATTTTTTACCTGAAGTCGGTACGGTAAATCCACATGACCATCCGTAATAATAAATCTGTGGGCTAATGCAACAGCATATTGATACATATTCTGGTCTGGCTGCTTCATAACTTTTTTTGAGGTCCCACAAGCTAACGCGGTGATACAGAGAAAGAAAAGAATAGATTTCATGTCATCAAAATGTGCCACAAGATAGAAACACGCTCCCCTAATTAGCGTAGAGTTTATGATTCAGAAAAAAACGATGGACAATTGAAAGTTTTTTTAGCTTTGCACTCTCTTTTTAGAGTCTAGCCGGATCGGTAGTTCAGTTGGTTAGAATGCCGCCCTGTCACGGCGGAGGTCGCGGGTTCGAGTCCCGTCCGGTCCGCAAAAAAAGGGTTACCCCAATAAGGTGACCCTTTTCTTTAGCCCCGGACAGTGTTCATGCCTAGCCGGGGGACATGCGAGTCCTAACCACATGGTAAAACGAAGTCACCTTCACCCACTTTTTCTAAATTTGAAATTTAGTTAAAACAGCTCTAGGGACATTGATAATCAATTAGTTAAGACAGTGTGGCACACCTAGGTGTGCCACACTGTCTTTTTTTGACCTATTTCACCCTTTTGGGTGAAATAAGCTCCATCTAAGTTCAGCAGATTTGCGAGTATAAAAAACCATCTTATTGACTTGTAAATCTTATTTCCTATGAAACTAATCACGACCCTTCTGGCCCTCTTTTCTCTTACCACCCTGCTTCCCGGTCAAACATGGATTCGTCAGAATCCCTTCCCAAAACTTGCCGAATTGCAGGACATTGATTTTGACAATGTACACGGTATTGCTGTAGGCAATGAAAGCACTATTCTGACAACTTCAAATGGTGGTCTAAACTGGATCCCAAGAAAAGCTCCTTTTGAAGGATCATTATTTCTGACCGCACTTGTGGTACCGGGTACCAATGGACAATTGATGTTTGCGGGAGGATACCAACTCATTGTCTCCAGAGATGGAGGAAAAACCTGGAACTATACATCAGCATCCACGCAACTGGTATATAAGATTCAGGCACTGACTGATGGAACAATTCTGGTGCTGGATAGTGACAAGGGACTTACCAGTAAGGACAATGGAGAAACCTGGCAAACTTTCACGATGCCGGGATTGAACACGTCAGCAGGTCATTTCACCAATGAAATGAATGGATGGGTTGTGTATGGAGGTTTTGAAAACAACCAAGTTTGGGTCACCTCAGATGGAGGTGAAAACTGGAGCCTAAGGGATTCATTGAAGCATCCGGTGGTATCAGAGTTGTTCATGATAGATGATCTCAAAGGCTATCTTGCCTCTAGAGACTTTGTCTACTCTACTTCAGATGGCGGCCATACATGGATTAAAATGCATGACAACCCTGTCAACTCTATCCAAGACCTGCAAGTCGTCAATGGGCTTGAAATATGGACTTGCCTGAACAATGGTTTTATTTTCTATACGCTGGATGGTGGAAACCTTTGGCAAGAAGTCAATCCAAATATTATCAGTAGCAACAAGACCACCGGTATTTATGCTAATGATCAAGGAGAAGTATGGGTAGCAGGTAAATATGTATCCATCCTGTATACCTCTGATTCAGGGACAGACTGGAATGACCAGGTGCCCAACGCAAAAGGAATCATGTACGAACCTCATTTTATAAATGAAAATCTAGGTATCATCGGTAGCTCAGAAGGGACGGTTTTAAAAACAACAAATGGTGGCGCTTCCTTTGATAAAATAGAATTGGGACCGAACGAGTATTTCTTTGCAGCACAGATGATCACTGAACAAGCTATGGTGGTCGGATCATCCTCTGGAAAAGTATTTGGATCCAATGATCAGGGTGAAAACTGGTCTTTACTTGGAGAAAATCTTGGCCAGATCACTGACATCCATGCGTTTAACCTCCAGTCTGCTGTGCTGACTACAGAATTTGGTAAGATATACAAAACGACACATGGCGGAAATCAATGGGATGAAGTATATACTGGCAATCCTGACCTTCTGATTGGTTTAGATTTTGTCGATAATCAAAACGGCTGGGCATGTGGTTGGTTCGGAAAGATTTTGCATACTGAAGATGGCGGAGCAAACTGGTCATCTCAGCGACATGACGGGTACCATGAGTTTGTAGATATCCATTTTATAACAGTCTCTCAAGGATGGGTCGTGTCCTCCAATTTTACAGATACCGCATGGCATACAACGAATGGAGGTGTCGACTGGGAGCCTTCTATTCTCCCTTATAAAATATACTGGAACAAAATCTCTTTCACCAGTCCGGACACTGGCTGGATCGCCGGAGGAAGCTCTGGTTTTGGAATCATCCTTCGCACGAACAATGGTGGACAGACCTGGACTGTGGACCATCAGGCACCTGAGGCCTTCTTTGGACTGTATGCCTTACCCGGCAAAGAGACTGTTTGGGCTACCGGCCTTGGTGGAAATATCGAAAAATACTCTCCCTGCACATTCAACCCTACACTATCCAATTTATCAGGAGAAGAAATGCCTTGTCAGTCTGATACAGTTACATATACGGTGACCTCTTCGGGAGTTGACCTCTTTGAATGGAGCTTCCCTTCAGACTGGTTGATCTTTGGAAATCCTAATACTTCATCTGTCCAAGTACTTATCGGCTCAATGCCTGGTCAAATCAGTGTAACCGGAAGTGATGCCTGCGGAAATAACACTGATGAATTTAGCATTACAGCCAATCCGATAGCCAATCCGATAGCTTTTATTACAGAAAACGAAGGTGAATTGACTTGTAATTTGTCTTCCGGGTTTTACCAGTGGCTTCGAAATGGGGTCCCGGTCGCTAGCGCTACGCTGCAGAGCTATACTCCAGTAGTCAGTGGAACGTACGCGGTAGTGGTAACCTCTTTTGCAACCGGATGTGAAGCAAGATCAAATAGTATTGATATCCTGATAAGCGCAGTTACTTCCATTTCAAAAGGATCAATAAAGATTTTTCCAAATCCTGCGAATGAAATGCTCCATTTTTGGTCAGCCGATGGCAATGATATTCTTCTGAATGCGGAAGTAATCATTATTTCGAGTGATGGACGGGTTATTCATGCAGATTCTGGACCGATGAATAGTGTAAATATTTCAAATATCCCATCAGGAAATTATATGCTAAACGTAAGGACTGATCGACAAAACTTTCAGAAATTATTTGTGATTCAAAGGGAAAAATAGAGGTCTAAAAAGCCGAATTTGAAATTTAGTTAATTGTGCTCCTAACAATATGACTATCAAATAGTTATGACAGTGTGGCACACCTAGGTGTGCCACACTGTCATAACTATTTGATTATCAAGGGCCCCAGAGCTATTTTAACTAAATTTCATTTTCATTTTATTCCTGGTTTAAAACAGTCCTCCAAACCACCCTCTTCCTGCCTCGCCAGCTATGCAGTCAGCTTAAGCCAGGTTATGAAACACATGCTGTACATCCTCATCAGCCTCCAGTCGAGCTACCAATTTGAGCACCTCCTCAGCCTGGTCCTCAGGTAATTCCACCGTAGTAGACGGGATCCACTCAAATTGAGAAGTCAGCACTTTTATTTCAAGGTCCTCTAGGGCTTTCTGCATCTTTCCAAAATCAGAAAAAGCACACCGTACCACGAGGACTTCTTTCCCATCTTCGGTCACCCCGTCACCCATCTCCTGGAGTCCGTGATCGATCAAATCCAGTTCAAGAGACTCAGCATCCAGATTTTCCGGCGAGAGATTGAAAACACCCATTTTATTAAACTGAAAACTCACACTGCCACTAGTGCTCAGAGTGCCATTACCTTTATTAAATGCCGAACGAACATTGGCTACAGTACGGACTATATTATCCGTGGCCGCTTCGACGATCACCGCTACTCCATGTGGCCCGTAACCTTCGTACATCACTTCCTCATAATTGGCCATGTCCTTACCCATCGCCCGCTTGATCGCAGCTTCCACCTTGTCCTTGGGCATGTTGACACTCTTGGCATTCTGCATGGCCCTGCGCAAAGAAGAATTATTGTCAGGCTCCGGACCACTGGCTTTCACCGCTATAGCTATTTCCTTTCCGATCCGCGTAAATTGTTTGGCCATCCGGTCATATCGCGCAAACATACTGGACTTACGAACTTCGAATATTCTTCCCATCTTTTATGCTTTTAGGCGCGCAAAGGTAATGACAATAGAGGTATTAACACAGTTTAACGCCACCCCGACCCGCATTAACACTATCGCAAGAACTTAACTTGCCGCACAGATCGTAATTTTGACCCTGAAACCAAATCCAATAAACATTATCATGAAAACCGCTTACCTCCTCCTCCTTTCTTTCATCGCGCTGGGATTATGGTCCTGCGAAGATGAATATTCTGCAGACCAGATCGTAGTCACGTATGACACCATCCCATTTGAAAAAATCGAACTCGCCACCTCTTCCGATATCCGCATCGTGCAGGCCAGTTACTATCAGGTCGTCGTTGAAGGTGAAGAAAGGGATGTCTATGATACGGAAGTGCGCATCGCAGATAATTTACTGATCATCGAAGAGCATGGCTCTAATGATCAGCGTCAGGTGATCACCATCTATGTGCCTGAAATCCGGCAGTTTGATGCCTATGGCAGCAGCGATATTTATGGTGAAAGTCAGTTTCGGCAAAACGGCAATATGTATCTTGGGCTTTTTGGTTCAGGAGAAATCGATATGTATCTGGACACGGACAACCTGGATATATTTTTATCAGGGTCAGGTGACTTTAGCCTGGAGGGATTTGCAGACAATGTGGACATTGGAATTACAGGCAGTGGATGGGTCAGGTCCTTTAATCTGAATTCAGATTTTTCAGATATTACACTTTCCGGAAGCGGTAGTGCTGAGGTAACTGTTGACAATGATCTTGACATTTCGATTTCCGGAAGCGGTGATGTTTTTTATAAAGGACATCCTGATATCAGCACATCTATAACCGGATCAGGAAAAGTGATTAATGCAAATTAGGAGGCAGGAATTAGGAGAGAGGAATTAGGAGGCAGGAATTAGGAGGCAGGAAATAGGGGACAGGAATTAGGGGACAGGAAGCAGGAGGCAGGAATTAGGAGAGAGGAATTAGGAGGCAGGAAGCAGGAAGCAGGAATTAGGGGATAGGAAGCAGCAGGACAATTAGAAGTTATTTGTAAGTGCTTCATCAGGCCTGGAAGTTATTTGTAAGTGCTTCATCAGGCCTCTTTGGCCTAAAGACCTCTTCAGCCCCTTATGCCTTTTCCCGTTTATTCCTATTTTCGTAGCCACCTATTTATTATGGCTAAGAAAAAGAAACCAACTGCCCCCGTACCTGCATGGTTTAAACATACATGGTGGCTGATTCCACTCATTGCCCTCCTGATATATATCCCATCCTTCAATGCGGATTATACGCTAGATGATGTGCTTATTGTCGAGGACAACAGCTTCGTAAAGTCTCCTGATCAGATACCTGCCATCTGGACATCGCATTACTGGGCCGGCAAAGTCGACGCCACCGATACCGGATTGTACAGGCCACTCACGCTGACCACCTATAATATACAATATGCCCTTACCGGTGAAACTCCGGCACCCTTTCATATTGTAAATATCCTCCTCCACGCACTCGTCTGCCTGATGCTGATGAAAATGGCCTCACTCCTTTTTGTGGATTTCAGGCTGGTGATCATTTCAGGGTTACTGTTTGCCATTCACCCTATTCATACAGAAGCTGTCGCCGGCATCGTTGGAAGGGCGGAAATATTAGCAGCCTTATTTATCCTCACATCGATGATCTGTTATCATCACTGGCGACTAAAAGGAAAAATAAAATGGTTGGTTCTCCTGCTCGTTTCATCCTTTGCGGCCATGACTTCGAAGGAACACGGGTTTCTGATGATAGCCATTCTGGCGCTGCAGGAAACCTATTATTTTTTCACCACCAAAAAGCTTCCATGGAATGAACGCAAAAATTGGATAGCCTTTGGAAGTGTGGCCATCCTTTCACTTGGATTGTGGATGGTCCGTAGTACAATAACGGGACCTACAGCCTCCCATGAGCTATGGGCAAATGTTGGATCCACCGAACGTATGGCCACGTCCTTGCGGACTTCAGCTGAATATATAGGTTTACATCTCTGGCCATCACCATTATCTGCTGATTACTGGAGTGATGAAGTACCCATCGTAGGTTTTGGTAACATCAAAGTAGTAATTGCATCATTGATTATCCTGGGCATTCTTAGTCTCGCCTACTATCTGAGGCGAAAAATACCGGTGGCCTCCTGGGGAATTTTGTTTTTCTTCCTTATGTTACTTCCGGTTTCCAATTTTGTTTTTCCTGCCGGATTTCTGAAGGCTGAACGCATCCTCTATATCCCCTCTATTGGTTTGATTCTGTTGATGTCTGTGATGCTGACGAAGGTGATTGATTTCAGGACCAACAGAATACCAGGTTTCATATTGCTTGGCCTGTTTATCCTCCTTTTTAGCTGGCGCACCTGGACGAGATCAGCTGACTGGGAAAATAACTATACCCTGGCCATCGCAACACTTCAAACGTCTCCAAATAGTCCAAGGTTTAACAATATGATGGGCCTTGAACTCAGGGCTCAGAATAAAAATAATGAGGCCCTGGTTTATTTTGAAAAAGCTGTGAAAGCAAATCCAAACCACGTCCCTGCACTTGTCAATCTCGGAATGGAGTATTCACATTTCGGTAGACACCAGGAAGCCGGAGCTCTCCTCGAGAAGGCTCTTGCCCTGGAGCCGGGAACCCTCGCAACCTATGCTAACCTGATGTCGGTTTACCGCTCTACCGGTGCCCATGAAAAAAATATTGCTATCGCTGAAAAAGCCATGCATCGGTTCCCTCAATCCGCCGCCATCATGTGGAATGCAGCCAACGCCTACCACCTGGCTGGGAATATGGCCAGAGCAAATGAGTTACGGGCCATAGCGCTGTCCATTGACCCAAATATCGGAGGCGGAAAATAAAAAAAATACACATTATAATAAATCATTATATTTGTAGGGTAACGAAATTGAAAATAAATGTTGACTCGTCAACATATTCAGTTTCAGGATCGTTATACTTATAATTATAACCCATGATGCGCTTATTTAATCGAATCTTAAACCTCTTCCGGGGTCGAAAGACGCCGAAGCCTGTTCCCGCAGGTCCGGTCCAGAAGGAAGAGTATGAACGTTGGTTAGGAATCTGATTTCCTAATTCTGTTCATGAACATATCAATTGGTATTCTTGCTGTGTCAAGTCATGGTCAGGATTATATCTGAACTGACCCCTCTTCTCTGGTTCTTGAAGTTTTATGTCCACATCTGTGCGCGGCAAGCTAATTTCAATAACATATGATATTTGCTTCATTTACTTTATATATCTGCTTTTAAGCCAACTACATATTGGATTAAATATTTATTTATATTAACCAGGCTGATTTAAGGATAAAAAGACTTTTACGTCTTATTTTTTTACTATTTGGTACTATATTTGACCCCGGTTAAGGGAAACCTGGCCAGTTGACTCTCACCATCTTGTATCTGATCAAGTTGGGTTTTTATCAAGGAAATTGTAGTGCCATGAATATTTTCCTGAAAGGGCGAAACTCAACTCGTCTTCACAAACCATTGCTTACCGTACTTATCCTGAGTGCTACCATCTTCTATTTGGGATGTACTCATGAATACGTTACCGATCTGGATC
Organism: Saprospiraceae bacterium; assembly: GCA_034439675.1. GTDB lineage: Bacteria > Bacteroidota > Bacteroidia > Chitinophagales > Saprospiraceae > Opimibacter. Next base: position 16,017 of record JAWXAW010000043.1, read on the forward strand.
TCGATCTGACCACCTCCCTCAGTGAAAACTCCAAAACAGGATCTTACCATGGGTATATCATGCCGTCCAGCACAGACTATACGTCTCTTCCTAACCAGGATCCAAAAAATCCGGTTACCGCAGAAAAAGTAGCTCTGGGTAAAATGCTGTTCTTTGAGACCGGGATTGGGCTCGAACCCAAATATCCTGTGTCCAAAGAAGCATACTCTTGCAGCAGCTGCCATATTCCGGAAAGGAGTTTCACAGCTGGCCGCTTCCAGGGCATTGCCGATGGAGCCGTAGGGTATGGTATAAGTGGAGAGAAAAGAAAAAAGAATCCCTACTATGACGGAAGTGAAGTTGATGCACAAGGTGCCCGACCTCTTGCGGTCATCAATACAACCTATGTCACTAATGCGCTCTGGGCGGGCACTTTTGGTTCTTTCGGTGTTAATACAGGAACAGAATCTGTCTGGAGCCAGGACACCCTGGTGGAAATAAATTACAAAGGCCTGATGGGTCTTGAGGCCAATAATGAAAGGGCTCTCGTCGTACATCGTCAGTTGATCAACAAACAGATTACAGATTCACTCGGGTATACTTCCATGTTTGATACTGCCTTTCCTGATATTCCAGAAAATGAGCGTTACACCAGACAAACGGCAGCTTTTGCCATAGCCGCTTATTTCAGAACGATTCTCACCAACGAAGCTCCTTTCCAGGATTGGCTTAAGGGAGATGCAACCGCCATGACCGAGCAACAAAAAAGAGGTGCTATCCTTTTCTTCGGAAAAGCAGGTTGTGTCAGTTGCCATAACAGTCCCTCACTCAACAGTGATCCTCATTTATTTTTCTCATTAGGTGTTAAAAACCATTTCCAGTCCGGCTATAGTGTGTTCAGGACAGACCGCTATGACAAAAGAAACCTGGGACGCGGTGGATTTACGGGCCGGGAGGAAGACATGAACCAGTTTAAAGTTCCACAACTCTATAACCTTAAGGATTTCGGATTTTATTTTCATGGAGCCAGCAAGACAAGCATTAAAGATGTGGTGGAGTACTTTAATAACGGGATTCCGGAAAACAGGGACATCCCCATCACCCAAATCAGCCCGCTGTTCAGACCACTGCACATGACCCAGGATGAAATGGATGACCTTACCGAGTTTCTGACAAACGGACTTTACGATCCCAATATGTTGAGGTACAAACCAGAAGTGACAATGTCTGGTAATTGTTTTCCAAACAATGACTTTCAGTCAAAGATGGATATGGGTTGTGAGTAAGTCAGGAGGCAGGAATTAGGATTCAGGATTTAGGAGCCAAGTGGAGTGGAAAGTCCTTAGAAGTCCTTATCATAATGCTGGTAGCCTGGTCTAGTACCCATCGGTAAAATAAATCAAGATTAAAATAATGATAGCCCAACTTATTAAGCACCGTAACAGGTTGCTCTGCATTGGTTTTGGTATCATGTATCTGTGGTTTGGTGGCCTGAAATTTTTTCCGGGTATGAGTCCTGCAGAGTCCTTAGCTAAAACCACCTTGGACAAACTGACTTTTGGGTTAGTCCCAACCAATATCTCCTATTTCATGCTTGCTTTGTGGGAAGTCATCATTGGGGTATGCATGTTGCTCAACGTTAAAAGAAAGGGCATCATCTTCATCGCAATGGTCCATCTCCTCTTTACTTTCACTCCGCTATTCCTTTTACCCGAAGCTTCGTTCAATCAGCACTTCTACTCCCTCACACTGGTTGGGCAGTACATTATTAAAAACCTGGTCTTTCTGACAGCCTTACTCTTTATCATGGAAGAAAAGAAGGGAAAATGATCTTCGAAATTCTTTTGGTGAGTTGGCCATCGCATTCATCATTTAGAAGGCTTTGGACATCCTTGTTGTGTTAACAGTCCTCACATTATCTTACTAAGGTTACATTTCCTGTAATGACCTCAGACCGACTCTTAATACGAACTTTGATAATAAAAGTAAATACCCCCGGATTAAGTATACTGCCGCGGAAATAACCATCCCACCCTGCTGCCGGATCATTGATGCCTATTTCCTTTGCATCAAATACAAGGTTCCCCCACCTGTCAAATATGGTCATGTCATATATTGAAAGTGTTGAAGCACTACCGGATAGAAAAAAGAAATCATTGATGCCATCAACGTCCGGGGAAAAAATATTCGGCACAAAGTAGTTTCCTTGATTGCGAAGATAGACACCAAATGAATCAATGGCCGTACAACCGTTAACACTACTCACGTTAATATAAACGCTCTGCTCCTGTGTGACCGGGCCAAGAAAGGTGAGTGGACAGACTGGACATTCAATGGGATCACTTGCTCCCCAAAGTAGTGATGACCAATTGGCGTCAATAGCTATCTGAATCGGGACGATATCGCCCGAAGTCACTTCGATGTCCGGACCTGCATCAATCTGCAATTCCAATCCGGTTTCAATCCGAATAGCCGTGAGGGTATCGCTGCACAACGCAGCATCCTGAACAACTAAATGATAATCCTTAGGCGGAAGCATATCCCATACTGAAATAGAATCAAAAACGCCGCCATCTAAACTGAACAGATAAGGTGGCACTCCTCCATCGACAGCGTCAACCATGATAGATCCATCCGAGAAACCCAGGCAGGTTTCATGCGTCGTCAGTATATTCATTTTAGGACTGTTATACAGATATTCCCGGATCAACAAACTGTCACAGCCCTGAGCGGATACAAGGTAAAAGGTGTCCGAAATGATCTGTGGAGGAGCACAAAGTCATTGTGTATCCCTGGTTATCAAGGCGGCTACCCATAACGTCTCAATGACGCGCACCGTATCACAATATAAGCCTGGAATAATCTCCGTCGACACACCGGCCATTGATGAGTCACAGGATGCCTGCTGAACAAATTGTGTATCGGGTGTAACGTTGAGCCGGTAAAAGATGGCAAACAAACTATCGCAACCGAACTGATCAAATATCAACAACCCTTCTGCAATTGTATCAGGGCCAAAGCATCGGAATTCTATGTACGTCAGTGTGTCAGGAGTAATATAAACACCTGTCAACAAAATTGTACTGTCGCATCCATTGACATTCTCCAAAACCATACTAACTAATCCTGTATCGCTGGGATTACACACCCTTGTGTTTATAATGGTGGTGTCAAATGGAACAAAAAGATAATGAGTGATGAACACAGAGTCACATGGGTCACCCTGAACCTGGATGGTATCTGAAAAATCTACCCCTGAACCACACAAAAAAACTTCATCTGCTGCGATGTATTGGTCACCGAAAAAAAGAATTGTGTTGATGACAATACTGTCACATCCATCTGCACCTACAAAGATGAGTGTATCGGTCGATACAGCAGCCGGGTCGCATGTAATAGTTCCGATCCTGATCGTGTCTGATGAGGATAACGCTGTGGTCAGGATGAAGAGACTGTCACACCCAAACCTATTGATCAAAAAAGTCGTGTCTGTTCCTACCAGCAGGGGATCACAAGTGAACGACTCGTCCCTGATGGTGTCTGATAAAGCAAGTTGAGCGAAAGTGATAATCAAACTGTCACAACCAAAACGGTTGCTATAATAAGTTGTGTCTAAGCCTGTCTGAAGCGGGTCGCACACAACGGAGCTATCAAATACCAGGTCAACCGGTACAAATACCCGATGTGTGATGATAAACAAACTGCAGGATTGAAAGACCTGCAAAATCGTGTCACTCCCGGCAGATAATGTATCGCAAGTATAAATCGTATCGAAGGTGGTTGCATTGGCATCCGTCTGGATAATCAAGGATGAGAAACTTAGTACATTGTTGCACTCATCTACTGCTATAAAGGTGATCGCAATGGTATCTTCACTAAGATCACCAGAAAAATCATTTGACCAGGTGACATTGCCACATTCATCCATAACGGATGCCCCAGCATATTCATCAAGCCATTCTTCCACCGCACTGGGCACAAAACCTGCACAGGGAACGACAAGATTCTCAGGAAACCGGAGAAGCTCAGGTTCATTCATATCAGTGTATGTAAATACAGCCTCCACAGACGTCTGGTTACCACATTCGTCTGTGGCGATGAAATCAACAGGGACTATACCACAACCTCCTGAAAAAGCGGGATCATAATCAATAGACAAATTCACCACCCCACATTCATCCGTCACTGAGGCACCACCAAAATCATTGATCCATATTAAAAACTCCGACATGTAGTCCGGACATTCCCAGGTCAGGCTGGCCGGTGGAACTATAAACTGTGGCGGTGAAAAGTCTTCATAAATGATGTTCTGAGTCATCTCGGCTGTATTACCACAGAGATCAGAGGCTGTGCATGTATAACTGATGGTTCTGTTGCATGGTGGACCAGATTCAGATTCTTCAAATAACAGGAAAGCGGATGGATCGCAATCAATGATTTCCGGGGCTTGTGGATCAGGAATGTCTTCAAGGCAAAATACCAATATTGGGTCGGGATTGAAATTGATAAACTGTGGTGGGTCCTCATCCTCGGTGCATGCGCAAGTGCATGGGGTATAGGAAAATGTAATACAACCTGCATACTCGCATCCACATTCCAGGAAAACATTGAGGCAAACTTCATACTCACCATAAGTTGCAAAGGTATGTGTTACTATCTCACCAGTCCCGGACTGACCATCACCAAATGACCATGTCCATTGTGCATCTTCAAATCCAGGTGGAAAAGGATCCAGTAACCCTTCAAAAGTAAAAGTGCCTGCGGATTGATCTGCACAGGTGATTTCAAGTTGTACACTGGGATCAGCATTCTCTGGAGTCGAAAACTTGACATCATCAATCCCAATATCCAATCCACTGGTTGGTACATCTAAGAATAAAAGCTGCATATTGGCAGGATCCAACTGCATAAAAGTGGGGATGATGACCTGCAACCAGTCGCTGCCTGTTGATGGAAAGGACCCTAATAGTTGCCACGAAGGCAGCACGGTAATTGGAGGATTCCCTGAATTGCTCATAGGCTGATTTACAAGACCGCTGGCCAGGTAAACATCAAGCGAACCTATACCACTGTTGAGTCTCCTGAAATAAAAGGAAAGGCAGTAGGTTGAATCAGGAGACAGAACAAGGGGCTGGAAAAAGCCTTCATTGTTTGCACCAAGGCAAGCGTAATAATTCCCTCCATTAGGATTATTGGAACAGACAGAAGGCGTTCCCCAAGCAGCGTCCCAGCCTGTCATGCATCCCATGTTAAAGGATCCATTAATCAATCCGCCGGGAGGCACCATACCACATGGCGAACCAACCGTTTCAAATCCCGGGTTAACCAGCAGATTCTGGTCACATTGGCCTGCCAAAGAAAAAAATGGAAAAAGGCCGAGCATGGCCAATACCCATTGTATGATGTCCAGCCCCACGTATTTCATTTATTTCAGTAACAAAAGTGAAATTACTTTGTTCCAAATTTAATTTATAATAAGTGAAAATTTAATGACTTCAAACCTTACACTTTAAACCTATTTTTGTCATCATCATGACAAACATAACCGTAATCGCATTCGATGCAGACGATACCCTCTGGGTCAACGAACCCTACTTTCAGGAAGTAGAATATAAATTTTGTCAGTTGCTGGAAGATTACCTGCCTGCGCATGCCGTTTCGAAAGAGCTGTATGCTGTGGAGATACAAAATCTGCCATTATACGGCTACGGAATCAAGGCTTTTATGTTATCGATGGTAGAGACCATCCTGAAGGTGACAAATAATACTGCGAATCCTGCGATCCTCCTTAAAGCAATACAATATGGACAGGACATGCTCAAGAAGCCAATTGAATTATTGGATGGTGTAGAAGAAACTCTCCGCGCATTAAAAGGAAAATATAGATTAGTTGTAGCCACGAAAGGAGACTTGCTGGACCAGGAACGGAAACTAAAAAAATCTGAACTGGAACATTACTTCCACCACATCGAGATCATGAGTGACAAGAAAGAATCGGATTACCTGAAACTTCTACGTCACCTGGATTGCCGGCCTGATGAATTTTTGATGATTGGCAATTCTTTAAAATCAGATGTACTTCCCGTATTGGCGATTGGAGGACATGGTGCTCATGTAACTTACCACACCACATGGGAACATGAAAAGATCGAACATAAGATCGAGCATCCAAATTTTTATGAAATGGGTAATATCGCAGACATCACTTCATATCTCGGGTTATGAAACATAAAATCGACCTGGAAAACTGGGCGAGGATAGATCATTTTAGATTCTTCCGTCAGTTTGAAGAACCATTCTTTGGTGTCACTGTTGAAATCGATTGCACAAAGGCCTATCATGCCTGTAAGGCAAGGGACTGTTCTTTCTTTCTGTATTACCTGCACAAATCACTTCTTGCGGCCAACTATGTCGAGCCTTTCCGTTACCGGATAATTGATGAAGAGGTGTATGTCTATGACCAGGTCAATGCGTCACCCACCATCAATCGCCCGGATGGCACCTTCGGATTTGCTTACATGAATTTTGAACAGGACTTCCATATATTCCTGATCAATGCCCGCATCGAAATGGAGCGTGTGCGGCACGCTAAAGGGTTAGCGCCAGCGATCGCCGGAGAAAACGTCATTCATTATTCATCCCTTCCCTGGATCAACTTCACCGCTGTTTCACATGCCAGGAGTTTTTCATTCAAGGATAGTATTCCTAAGATTACCTTCGGAAAAATGAAAGAAACCGATGGCAAAAAATTAATGCCTGTTTCAATTCATGTGCACCATGCGCTAATGGACGGGTGGCATGTTGGTCAATTCCTTGACCATTACCAGATGGTGATGGATCAGGGGTAAGGCGAAGGCTGAGGGCAGGTTTGTTAGCAATTGAAAATTACTCCGCGTGCTCAGTGCGAAATAAATATCCACTTTGGGTCAATGGCGGATGGCAACGAAGATCTCACCAATTGCAGGGCAATTGCGGCCCTAATTCCTGACTCCAAACTTCCTGATTCCCCAATTTCAAATAAAAAGATAAAAAACTCTTTTTATATTGAAAGACTCATTATCTTTGCATCAGCATCAGTCAACCACTTATAAAAAAACGTAGCTAATGTTCTCTAAGACATGTGAATACGGAATAAAAGCCATGATTTTCGTAGCCCAGAAATCAAAGGAAGGATCCCGTGTCGGCATCAAGGAAATCGCCAAAGGAACCGATGCCCCGGAGCATTTTGTCGCTAAAATCATGCAGGAATTGGGCCGTAAAAAGCTTGTTCATTCTGTCAAAGGACCAAACGGGGGCTTTTATATGGACAAGTTTGACCTTCAGACCTCCCTGGCAGATATCGTCCGGGCCCTGGATGGAAATTCTATCTATAGTGATTGTGTCCTGGGACTAAAAACCTGCAATGAAAAAAAACCGTGCCCGGTACATGACCAATATAGGGACATCAAAAAAAATCTGATCAAAATGATCGAAGAAAACACGATCGGGGATTTCAATACAAAACTTGACTCAGGCAAGTTCTTTCTGGTAAATTGATTTTTTTAAACCCTTAATAGAAGACAATAAGACATTTTATTCTTTATATGAACATGGCTCCTACTAAAACAAATACCCTCACTCTCTGCGACCACTGTGGCGACACCTGTTACCAAAAGCCAGTCACGCTTGGAGAGAAGATGTTTTGTTGCGATGGATGCAGAAGCGTCTACCAGATTCTCAATGACTATAATCTCTGCGCATACTACGATCTCAACACGCATCCCGGAACCACCCAGAAATCCAATGTGCGTAAAGACAAGTATGCTTTTCTGGACAATGCGGATATAGCCAGGAAACTTATTCAGTATGCAGACAGCAGCCAAACTCATGTTACGTTTTATCTACCACAAATCCACTGCAGCAGTTGCCTGTGGCTCCTCGAAAACATACGTAGGATCAATCCTGCCATCATCTCGTCCAGAGTCAATTTTACCAAAAAAGAAGTCTTCATCACTTTTGATTCTTCTCTGATAACCCTACGTGAAGTTGTTGAAACGCTTACCCACATCGGTTACGAACCGCACCTCAGCCTGGAAGAAATATCCACATCACAACTCCGGAAAATCGACAGGACCAGGTGGTACAAAATAGGCCTTGCCGGATTCTGTTTTGCCAATATCATGATGTTGAGCTTTCCTGAATATTTCGCTGACGGTGACATGTTGGAACCGATCATCAAAAGCACGCTCACCGCGATTATTGTTGTGCTATCGTTGCCAGTGATTACTTACTGTGCCAGTGAATTCTTTGTAAATGCATGGAATGGACTGAAAAATAAATACCTCAATATAGACGCTCCCATCGCGCTCGCTCTAATGATTACTTTTGGACGCAGCATGTATGAACTCTACTCAGACTCAGGATCTGGTTACCTGGATAGTATGAGTGGCATCGTATTTTTTATGCTGGTCGGCAGGTGGTTGCAGGACAGGACATACCAGACGATCTCTTTCGATCGGGATTTCAAAGCGTTCTTTCCGATTGCGGTCAATGTGCTAAAGGATGGTGCCGCTATAGCAGTTCCCGTAGATAAGGTCAAAACCAATGATGTCATCCAGATTCATCATGAGGAACTCATTCCAGTAGATGCTATCCTGTCAAAAGGCAATGCGGAGATCGACTATAGTTTTGTTACCGGTGAAAGCCTCCCGGTGCAAATCCAAAAGGGTGAAATCATCTATGCCGGTGGCAAACAGACAGGCGGAATCATCGAACTCGTGGTCGTAAAGGAAGTCTCACAATCTTACCTTACCAACCTATGGAACAAAGAAAGTCTCACGGACGCAAGCACTACATCCTATTCATTCATTGATACACTTAGTAAATATTTCACGTACATCGTGCTCATGATTGGTGCTGTTGCCGGAGGCTATTGGTGGTGGCAAGGTCAGCCGCACCTCATGTGGAATGCGCTCACGACCATCCTTATCGTGGCCTGCCCATGCGCACTGTTATTGTCTGCCAACTTTACCAGGGGGAATATCCTGCGCATCTTATCACTCAACAAATTCTATTTGAAAAATGCAGGCATCATCGAGTCACTGTCTAAGATCGATACGATCGTCTTTGATAAGACCGGCACCCTGACCCAAAACAATAAAATGAAAGTGAGGTATGAGGGGCAACTCCTTACACCTGAATTGAAGACGCAGATTGCATCCATGGTGATTCACTCCAATCATCCGTTAAGCAAAGCTGTCCTCCAGCATCTGGACACCCCTGCAACTATTACCCCAGAGAGTTACAAAATCATTGCCAACAAAGGCATCGAAGGATGGATGGATGAACATCATTTTAAAATCGGTTCTCCTTCATTTACCGGAGCAGGTGAAGTAGTGCAGAAAGAAAGCAAAGTTGCGGTCAGCATGGATAATCATTCCGTCGGAGTCTTTCATGTGACCAATGCATACCGAATTGGCATTTTTGACTTATTTAAATCCCTCGTACCAACCTACAAACTTGCGCTTATCTCCGGTGACAATCCTGCAGAACAAAGCACCCTTCATGAAAAAATGGGCGTAGAGAGTGTATTACTATTTGAGCAATCACCTCACGACAAACTTGCCTACATCACCTATCTGAAAGAAAACAAAAAAGCGAATGTACTGATGATCGGGGATGGGCTCAATGACGCAGGTGCTTTAAAAGAAAGTCATGTTGGACTCGCCGTATGTGATGATGACAACAATTTCACACCCGCAGCGGATGGCATCATCCATGCCTCAAAAGTATCTGTCCTGGATAAGATACTGGCGTTTGTGCGCTCTGGCAGAACCATTATCTTGTTCAGTTTCGGGATCTCGATCATCTATAATATCATCGGCTTATATTTTGCTGTACAGGGTACACTGTCCCCCATTATTGCCGCAATTCTCATGCCCTGCAGTTCGATATCGATTATACTGATTACTTATGGATTGAGCGAGTTGATGGCGAAGAAATATAAACTAGAAAAAAGCACAGGGCATGGGGCTTAGGGCACAGGGCAAAAATAACAACTCACAACTCATGCTTCGACTACGCTCAGCACAGGCCACCTTTAACATAATAAACTAGAAACTAGCAACTAAAAACTAACAACTAAAAACTGAAAACTGAAAACTGAAAACTGAAAACTAGCAACTAAAAACTAGCAACTAAAAACTAGCAACTAAAAA
>JAWXAW010000044.1:0-3578 GCA_034439675.1 Saprospiraceae bacterium
GATCTCCTGCCAAAGGAGAAGACAAAGATGAAAATATTGGACACCTACCCATTGAAGTATCTGCCAGGGAGATTGAAGTATTACAATTATTAGTGGACGGATTAAACTATAAAGACATCGGCGACAAACTTTTCATCAGCTATAACACCGTCAAGAAGCACGTCGCCAACATTTATGCGAAGCTGCATGTGACTTCAAAAGCGCAAGCGATCAAGGTAAGTCATTATTTTAATTTGTTGAAATAGCTGATATAATCAACTACTGAACATCGCTAGCTTCTGAAAATCAATTCCTGAAATCAGGATATCTGACAAAAGGCTATCTTTAAGTATCAATTTAGCTAATCTGTCGATGATTTATGTGTAGGTTTTCTCGCCTTTTTTTAAGAAAGGTTAAATGGTCTCTCCTTTGTCTCCTGGGTGTCTTCAATGGCAACCTCCTGGCGCAGACCAATGTAATATTGCAGATGGAGCAACTCCTCGAAGGGCAGCCATTCGCCTACGATCAGACCACCCTTGCTGAATTGGGCTACTACTTCAAAGCCACGCGTTTACAATATTATATTTCAGAAATTAAGCTCATCCATGATGGTGGACAGATCACCCCCGTGACGGATTCTTTTTTCCTGGTGGATCCGGCAAAAGATTCCGTTTTTGCATTGGGAAATTTTCCGGTGACGGATCTTGAAAAAATCGAATTCTGGATTGGCGTGGATTCAGCGCACAACCATCTCGATCCTGCTACGTATCCGGCTATTCATCCCCTGGCCTTGCAAAATCCATCGATGCACTGGGGCTGGGCTGGCGGTTATCGCTTCATCGCCTTTGAGGGTCTGGCAGGAAACACACCTGGCTTTGTAACCAACAATTTCCAGATCCATACCATCGCAGAAGAAAATTACAGAAAAGTATCTCTTGACATAGATGAAATAGTGTTTGATGACACGATGTATGTGAATATTCAGGCAGATTATGCCCGGCTTCTGCACAAGATCGATGTATCGACCGGTGTAACATCCCATTCATCCGTAGGTCTGTCCAAACAGATTTCGATTAACATGCCCTCTGTATTCTCCCCTGCATTATTGAGCAGCGCACATGAGCCCATCCAGGATACCCACTTTTTAATAGCTCCAAATCCAGCATCCGATTTTTTTACGGTAACACTTCCATGGCCAAAAGAAAAGCCATTGACACTTGTTTTAACAGACTTGCAAGGGAATAAAGTTTTAGAAGAAAACATTTTTAGCAAAACGCAAACTTTCGATCTCCAACGTGAACTGGTTCCAGGAATTTATATGGTCACCCTTTTAGATGGTGAGCAAACCGTGGCGATTGAAAAATTAGTGGTTATAAGATGACACTTTTTTATTGGTCTCCCATCTTGTTCACCACTTCTAAAAATGATTCTACACCATAAACCATCCATTTGTCTTTCAGTGGAAAGCTCTCTGTGACTGGTGCTATTAAGGCTTGCACTTGAGGATGAAGATCCTGGATTGCTTCCGTGTTCCCCCTTGTGATCTGGGGTGTAGTACTCAACTTGATTTCAAGCGCATAAGAAATGTTATTACTTCGCACTAGCAATAAGTCTAATTCCGCTCCTCCGGCAGTTCGATAAAAATAAGGCCGCATATCTACCGGCAGGAAAGCAAGGATCTGCTGTATGACAAATCCTTCCCAGCTATACCCGGCTTGCGGATGCCCCAACAATTGCTGATAGGAGGAAATGCCCAATAAAAAATGTAGCATACCACTATCGCGAATAAATATTTTAGGAGCCTTCACCAGTCGCTTCTTCATGTTTGCATACCAGGGTTTAAGTGTCCGTATCAGCATCGCTTCCTCAAGAAAATAAATGGCGTTGGTAACCGTGGGCTGCGAAACCCCAAGTGATCTGGCTATCTGACTGTAATTGATGAGTTGTCCATGCAGATGGGCTAACATCTGCAAAAGTCTCTCCATTTGAACAGGTGGCATTGCCAACCCCAGCAACGGCATTTCTCTTGTTGTGTATGATCGGACAAAATCTGCTTGCCACTCCATAGCCTCCTGTTGACTTCCAGCAAGTAATGCATCCGGAAATCCACCTCGAAACCAAACTTCCTGTTGTATAAGGTTATTTTCCTTTTCCGCTAACGTAATCGGAAATACCTCCCGATATCTAATCCGTCCTGCTAAAGACTCCGCACTTTTCTGCATTAGCTCGGGAGAGGCTGAACCCAGCAATAAAAATCGACCCGGATGTCGATGCTGGTCAACTAAAGATCGTAAAACTGGAAATACTTCCGGTAATAACTGTACTTCATCAATAATGACAGTCTTTTCAACCAATCCAGATAAGAACAATTCCATCTCCGTTAGCTTTAGTCGGTCTGAAGGAAGTTCCATGTCCAGATATACAAAGCCATTGGAATCATGAGCAGCCAATTGTTTGGCCAATGTAGTTTTTCCAACTTGCCTGGGGCCGAATAAGACTACAACGGGTATATTTTTTAGGTCCTGAAGAATGGTATTGAATAACTTTCGCGTTATCATTATTGACATTAATTAGGTAAATTTAAAATATAATTTTAAATTTACCTAATTAATACACAAAAATTGACCGATTTCCTAAAATTACCTATACGATGCATTAATCTCCTGCAACGCGGCCGTGCCTGGCATCAGCACATCTCTCTTTAATGCATTTAGTGGCGTATCCACCGTCTTCAACAACTGATGCACTTCAGGTTGGTCTGCATTGACATACAATAGACCGGTAAGGACTTCGCCTTTCCTGTTTGCATTGTGGATTGCATTGATCGCAGACAGACGATCTTTTGGATCCCAGCCTTCTGCAAGGGAGCTTAGATGAATCAAAGATCCATCATGCATTTCAATATATTTATTTTCTCCGGGAGCGACAGCTGTTGCAATTTCTGTTTTCATCGGCACAAAATCAGCTATGGATGTTGAACCCATATGATCCCGGACATAACTATATGATTTAGTAGAGGTCGCCGTGTTGTTGAACGTCACACAAGGCGACAACACATCGATCAGTGCAAAACCCTGATGACTGATACCGGCCTTGATCAATGGAATCAACTGATCTTTATCACCTGAAAAACTTCTGGCCACAAATCCCGCACCCAACTCAAGCGCAAGCCCGGCAAGATCAATCGAACTAAACATGGTTGGATGGCCAGCCTTTCCAATAGAACCAATATCTGCCGTGGCAGAATCCTGCCCTTTGGTCAACCCATAGCAACCATTATTCATCACGATGTAGATCATGTTGAGGTTACGACGTATGACATGCGCAAACTGTCCCATACCAATAGATGCTGAATCCCCATCCCCACTTACGCCAATATACGTAAGGTCTCTATTGGCCATCACCGCACCCGTAGCTACTGATGGCATACGTCCATGCACAGAATTAAAACCATGACTATTGGCCAGGAAATAGGTAGGTGTCTTTGACGAACAACCAATACCTGAAATCTTCGCAATACGATGCGGGGGAATAGCCAGTTCAAAACAAGCCTGAATGATAGCCGCGCTGATGGAATCATGGCCACACCCTGCACACAA
>JAWXAW010000045.1:0-33693 GCA_034439675.1 Saprospiraceae bacterium
CACACGGGAGAGTGTTCAGCTTTTGGACTTAAATCTTTTGACCTTCAACTCTATGAGAGGTGGCATCGTATCCCCCAGCAGATATCCCCATGGTTGTAAGGGATCAATGCGGTCAGCTATCAGCTTGAAGATGGCCATCAGCGGAATGGAGAGAAACATGCCGGGGATGCCCCATAAGGCAGCCCCAGACATAACGGCCAGGATGGAAAACAGCGCGTTGAGTTTGACCTTTGAACCCACAATTTTGGGGACGATGTAATTATTGTCTACAAACTGAATCACCAGATAAAGGATCAACACATAGAGCACATAGATAGGAGTCTTGGTCAGCAGGGCAATGGTCGCAAACACACCAATCGCTAACAGGCCTCCAATATATGGGATCACATTGAGTAGGGCGCCTACGATGCCTAATAATATGGCATACTTCATCTCGAGCCATAATAATCCCAGGGAATTCAATATGGCAATAATTACAAACTCTAAGAAAAGCCCCACGAGATAACCCCGAATGACATGTTTGGTCTCCCCCAGGATTTCACTCACCTTACTTTCATTGGCCGAGCCGAACAATTTATAAAAAAAGACTAAGATGTGTGGCTGGTAAAAGAGGATCATGAAGATATAGACCGGGGTCAGAAAAAATGTAGCGAGTACGCTCCCTGCAGTGCTCAAGGTATTCCCGATGCCTAAATTGCTACTCTTGAGGAATTTGATCTTTTCATTCTCAAACCAGGATTCAATTTCCTTGACCGTAACGTTAAAATATCCGGATGCCCATACGGCAAAATGACGCAGTAAAACTTTCAGCTTCTTGGAAAACTCGGGCATGGCCTCTATGAGCAGATTCGCCTGGGACACGATCAGAAAGAGGACTGCAGCAATGACCATTAGCGCCAATAACAGTACAGAGGCAATAGCCAGCCCTCTGTTAATTTTTTTCTTTTCCAGGTAGTTGACAACCGGACTGATTAAAATGGCCAGGATACAGGCATAGATGAGCGGCAGGAGGATAGGCCGTCCGATGGAAAGCATGCTAATCAGCACATAGAATCCTACCAGGAGAAGTGGCCACTGTATATAAAAAGGTATTCTGCATTTTGTATCCATGCTGATGGGAAAAAAGGTTTCTATAGCTAACCGTTTCCTGCAATAATTTTTAACAGCAGCACAATCACAGCTATCACCAGTAACATATGGATCAATCCGCCAGCATCAAGAGCCACAAATCCAATGAGCCATCCAATCACCAACAATGCTATGAAGAGATTTAGCAAATTAGCCATAATACGTTCATATCTAAATTTAATAACAAAAAAAATCCGCGCTAATACAGCATCAGGTTCACTCCGGTCAATGTCGGAAATGCAAAGCGGAAGAAATGAAATGAGGATCATCAGGAAAAAATCCGGGTGGTATGGTTTTCTATTATAATTCCTGAGTGACCAGGCCTCACCTCCATGAAGAACCAATCTCTGAGCAAAGTTTAGTTTAAATGGATGTAACCCGTTATAGAATTCTGTGAGAATATTACATTATTCACACATTGTGAATGGTATCCTGTCTTTTCCTTTTCAGTTGTTTGAAAAAAGAGGGCGTCAGGCCTGTCGCCTTCTTAAACTGAGTGGAAAGATGTGCTACACTGCTGTAGTTGAGTTTGTAGGATATTTGGGTAAGATTGAGCTCATCATAAATCAGCAACTCCTTTACCCTTTCAATCTTATGCGCGATGATAAAATACTCTATTGTAATGCCCGTCACCTCTGAAAACAAGTTAGCCATATAGGTATAATCATAGCTGAGTTTTTTCGTGAGGTAATCTGAAAAATTTGTTTTTGGCTTCTCATCATCGTAGTGAACCATCTCAATAATCACTGATTTGATCTTTTCAATCAAAATTGCCTTCTTATCATCCATCAATTCAAGCCCAGACTTTAATAGTGCGTCTTTCAGTTGTTCCCGCTTGTCTACCGGAATACTGTCCTCCATCTCTACCTCTCCGAAATTTACGACGAGGTATTTCATACCGAGTTTTTCCAATTCGGCCTTGACGACCATAATGCACCGGATCGAGACCATATATTTGATGTAGAGTTTCATTTTATGTACTGATTATCAGAAATTTAGACTAAATTAATAAATAGATGCCCGGTACTAACCTACATCCACTGACAAACGAACGACGGCTTATGGTGCCCCAATTCGACTGATAACCCGTATAGCGGGTTAGTATAAAGATACAAATGTTAGCCTCCTACAGATAGTGGTGGTCTTGATGTCTCAGTCCTTTCATCAATAAGGCTTAACCTGATGGAGTTTAATAGGATACCTACGAGGTAACTATGCGGTAGCTATCAGCACACTCATTATGGCATAAAAAAATCACCATCTACAATCAGGAAATCAAAGGGTCTGCCAGGTGGCAGCACCGCTCAGACCAATATCTATAGTTTTTGGTATTGCACGCCAGTCAATAGTCTGAAAAGGAATATTCATTTTGTAACTACTCGAATAGGAAATCTAAACAATAGCATGATCTCATTCCATTTTACCTGATTTCCGCAAGAGGATGACCGTATTGAAAAAAATCTGAGCCAGGAGGAAAACCAATGCGAGTTCTAGCTCATATGGCCAAGGCTCTGTATGCTTTGTTTCATTCAAACCAAGGTGGTACATCATAGCGCTGTATCCTGTAAAACCTCCGTGTGCATCGGTATCTGGCCTGAACAGGGTAAATCCCAGCATGGCTATTGCAGCAAGGAGTGCCCAGTGATTAAATTCCGGATTCCTCCTGTATGCCCTGATACCTGCCAGAAGGTGCATGATGACAGTGGGTATCAGCACGACTATAAAAATCGGGAGATACCAGCCGATGCTCATGACCAGGATGGCCAGTGCTATGGCAGAGAGGACTGAAAAAATGATAATCACGATATATTTTGACATGCTATTTCTGCTTAAGGATGCACCTGAAATGATGTGTAATGGAACTAGCGAAGGGTGCGGGAGATGGCTTCAAAAGTGTGGAATATTTGGTCAAAAGTAGTCGGTTTGGGGCAGGTTGAGGGGTCGATTTTGACCCGTTTTTGACAGTGTGGCACACCTAGGTGTGCCACACTGTCGTAACTATCTGATTGTCAGACCCGCCAGGGCACAATTAACTAAATTTCAAATTTGCGTTTTTTCCACTTTTTCAGTCAGATATTGCATCATTCCGGTACACGAAGATAAAGCCGGCGCAGCAAGCTCATCGTTAAATAAAACATTGACCGGTCCCTCACCAAAATAAAGGCCATCCGAGACTAAAAAAGAGATGCGCACAATTCCTTTAGATGGATGAGATCTCCTGGGCTCCGTCCACGGTCCGATGCGATGGACTATGTTCAGGCTATCCCTGAATATCTGAGCCGTCATCTCCGCAGACCCTTTATCAGGGACATCCCACAAAATCATCTTTCCGGTATAGTTGATGTATCGGGCACTGCCGTCCTGATAGGATGCCAGCACATCTAGTCCTTCGTCAAGACCGACTTCAACGATCACGCCAAGCAACTCTTTTTCTTCAATTGGTTGATTCAATTTTCGAAGAGCAGCACACGCGAGTAGTTTAACTCTCGATTCGACAGTCTCATCGAAAACGATTTTCTGCAAATCAGCCGCTTCCGGTGCGGGAGAAAACAGGATATTCCATGGATAGGCGGACGAAGCAGTTGCCTCCGGATCGAACAATGCAATATTATCGCAAAAGAGTAATTCGTAGATGGTGTTGGTAGCTTCATCAGCGTAAGGTCTTGAAAATGCAGGTGGAGAAGGTGTGGTCATGGCAGGATGGTTTTAATGAAAAACACAACATGCTCAACAGGCCATGAATTTCATTTCTTTATGAGCTTCCAGACAGCAAAAGTACCTTTTGTCTGAATCGAAACTATATAAATTCCATCTGCTAAAGCTTCAATAGAAAATTCAGACTTGTTTTCCAACAATCCCCTTTCCATCACTAACGCTCCATGTACATCATGAACTGACAGAAGGTAAGGCTCAAAAAATTGGATTTCCGGTATTTCAATCGTGATCATATCCGAAGCCGGATTTGGGGAGATGCGGGCATCAAGTGTTTGTATACGATCCAATCTATCAACGGCTGTTACTTGCTGATCAATAACATCAAGCATCAGTTTCACCCATGTTGTGTATTGTAGGTCACTAGGGTGCAATCCATCATTTGCCACAAGCGAGGGTTGAGCAAGTCCTTGCCGGGAGATGGGCGTGATATCAAAATACGTGATCTGCATACTATCTGCAATATGGCTGCTGAAAGCATTGTATTGATCAAGTTCCATGCTGATTTCATCTGGATTTGAGCTTTGCTGGCCAAAAGGTGTAAAAGCATAGTCTGGTATGGAAACAATAAAGACATGATCTTTATCACCGCCTGCATAGCGTATGGCTGAATCTACCAGGGCAGGAAATTCATTGATATACTGACTGAACGGCCGGTTCTGATATTGGTTGTTGACACCGATCAAAATGGATACCAGGTTAAAATTTTCGTCTTCGAGATTTTGATTGCTAATAGCATTGACCAGATTGTCCGTCCGCCATCCGGTCGTAGCAATAAACTTTAGAACTTGCGTTTCATAGCCGCGCACGGCCAATGAATCTGCCAATTGTACAGGCCATCGTGCAATCGGTGAAACGCCCTGTCCAATAGTATAGGAGTCCCCAAGCGCCAGAAACCTAACTGGTGATTGAATGGTTAGGCCCTGCGCCAAAAAACTGCATGGAAAAGAGAGTATGATCCATAGTATATAATTTCTCATCGGCTTGCAGGCTGTTTTTAAAGTCCCGCTATGATAATACGATGAAAAAAGGGAATCCGGATGTTCAGACCCGGATTCCCTTTGCCTATGTTGACCAGATTCACTAAAAATTGACCTGCGCCTGCATGCGCAACAGGCTGCCTTCCTGTTCATTATTCTGAAGTGCGCCGTCCTCAAATCGACGGTTAGAAATGGTGTACATCGCTACGAATTCAAAGTTTTTATTGAGTTGCCATTCAAGACCTATTTCCAATTCTTTGACATTATAACTCCTGGCATCTTTCTCATGTTTTTTACCTCCGTCATAATACTGGTAACGGACAAACGGTAATAAAACCGTTTTGTCAAGATCCCATTTATAATTGATCAATACATATCCCCCTTTAAGATCACTGACCTCAATCGAATCAGTGACTTTGTTGTACTCAGGTCCCCTGCCGATATTATATTCCACCTGGAATCCAAAAGGCTTTGGATATATGACCAAAGTGGCGGCTATCCGCTCATCAATATAGGTCGCATCTGAATTCGTCTTCACCCCGGATGTAATCTGGTCTTTCGGAATTGTGAAATCGCCAGTATAAGCCTGTATACCGGGTTCAAAAATCTGCCCTTTCCATTCGAATGGATACGTCACACGTCCCACGATGTGTAGATTATCGTTCAACTCAGGCTTATTGGCCGTCTGTCCATTGAATACACCGAAGCCCACAATTCCATAATCTCCGCTACCCTTTAGTCCATCCTTTACTAAACTGGAAAACATAGCTCTCTTCTCCTTAGGTGCCCAATAAAACAATGCCGCTAAATCACGCTCATTGGTAAATGCACTGTTCAATGGATCACTCCGGTCGAGTGGAAGTCTGTTCTGGCTGGACTGTAAGATTTCAAATCCATAGGGGATTTTACTCTGTCCCAGGCGTAACCTGAATTCATTATCATTATCAAATCCAATATCAACGTAGGCATCACGCAGCTGGGCGAAATGAAGACTTGTCGAACTGGCCGCACTTGCGAAATCCGGTTGGATATACACGTATATCTTCTTCGTAATCTGACCGTAAAGGATGACACGCATACGTCTGATGAAGATTCCACCATTTTCCCCCCATGACTTATCACACTGTTCGCATTTCAGTTGGTCATTCGTTTCAAGGAGTCGATTGTATCGCACCTGCATATATCCGCGGATGTGCAGGTTGTCGTACCAGTTGACTTTTTTAGCTACCGGTTCTTCAGGTTTTGTTTCAGTCGCCTGGGCGTTGGCGCATAGAAAGGTCAATGCGAAAACTAAGCTTAGCAGTAAGCGGGCATTATTCATTATCGTTTGCATTAGATTTTATGAATCATTTCCTTCTGAAAGACCGTTGTCCTCAAATGTTGGTTACCTACTATCAAAATACTATCGGATGTATGACTGATAGCCTGGAAACCGGGGCGAATATACATGAATGACAAAGTAATAATTGCAATACCTGCCGAGGCATCCAACGAACAGGGTGAAATAAATATCAACTTTCGCGTTTCAAAAGGAACAAAAGGGCATTTTGAAATCTGGTGCGTAGTCCATAGGCTTCAAATTCAGTCTGTTAAAATTATTTACAATTTGACACCATGGCCGTTAGATATTTCATGACAAAACGGAATGTAAATTCATTGTAACCTAATTGCACCATAATCACTGAAAATAGTTGCTTATGTAAACACAATTTTACATATATTGATTTTCCATCATCGAAGCACAACGGCCTTCCAATTCACTTGTGTGTGGCAAGCCCTGGCCAAGCTTTTTAATCGTTGGAATGAAATTTAGTATAAATACCTGACCAGTGAACAATCGAAATAGTGAGCATGCCATGTGGCCGGTCCAGATCATTGATGTTCCACTTCGGAGTAAACTATCTTATCTTTTCCGATCTTTCACCCGGCTTCTACTTGTAGCCGCATCCTATAAATCCAATTCGCTGTGTTTTTGTACAAAGCCATCATTCTGAATACTCTATATGTTATCCTACCGTACCCTTACCAGAGCGGTTGCTGATGTATAAAATGAATTTCTAGCTCATCGTATGCTTTTCCCTATGGTATGAAGTGAGCGTCTACGGACAGAAGGAGCAACCTTTCTTTAAATGGGTGACCGATATAGACGGGCTGTCCAACAACTGGATCAAAACCATTTTTGAAGACAAAGATGGGTTTATGTGGTTTGGCACCATAAATGGCCTTAACCGCTTTAATGGGCATAATTTTAAAATATTCCAGGCAGGCGTTGAATGTAAATTGACGGATAATATCATTGATTGCCTGGAAGAAGAAAACCAAAGTAATATCTGGGTATTAACGTTTAGCAGCGAGTTAAACAGATACGACCGTAATACTGACTTTTTCACCTCCTTTCAAAAAGACGCCAAAGATCGGTCCAGCAATAGTGGCAAAAAGATTAATTCAATTATCCAGGATGAGACCGGACAATTCTGAATAGGGATGGCTGCCCGAGTTGACGGGTTTGATTATACCGAAGGAATTTTGCTATCAGGATGATTGAAATGGTCAGGAGAGAGGATAACTGTGGGGAGATGGAAAGGGAGAAAATGGTGCTTGATTTGATATACTTAATTGGCTGATTATCAGCGAAATGATAAAACTCTAAAACAGTGTGGCACACCTAGGTGTGCCACACTGTCCTAACTATTTGATTATCAATGTCCCCAGGGCACTTTTAACTAAATTTCAAATTCTCCTTTTTAAGTCCATGAGTTTACTGCAATTTCATACTCCTTTTCGAGCTCGAGATCCCACTATAACCTTCCCCAACCACCGAATTTATTGCAGCTGGGATCACATGAGCTTTTTGCTCTCCGGATCAATCAGCTTATTGCTCTCCGGATTTTCCCCTTCGTATTTTTCAATAATCTTTCTGGCCATCGCCAGACGAACCTGTTTATTCTTCTCAACCAAGCGCTCGGTAGCCCACTTTTCCAAATTGTGATGAAGCGGAACTAATAAAGCAGCGATACATACCAGCCCCACCAACATCAGTGCAGGCGTATGGTTGGTAATCTTTCCCAATATCGGATGGAGAACTAGATTGAGAAATTCAAAGACCAACAACATTGCCACCACACTGAAAAAATGGATGAACCGCTCGCTCGTGATAAAACTGCGACTGAGGATGAGGAACAGGGTCACCACGGTGATGATACTAAGCGCCAGCAAAGCATACTGGATATTTTTTTGACGCTGGTATTCCTGCAATTCATTTTGTCTGGCAACTTCCAGCTGTCTCATATCTTCTTCAAAAGTCATCAGCTGGATCTGCTGTATAGCCTGCCTGTTGTAGAGACTGTCGTTGGCTACCTTGAGGATCTTGGCATACTTGAGGGTGCTGTCACAATTGGTGTATTGGTACAACTCCGTCAGCATCCTGGCCGGCTTCATACTGAGGTAAGAAAATACTGAATGCTCCACTACACTCACTGCCTTTTTGGCATACCAGATGCAGGAATCACTTTGCTGGAGACTGTTATAGTGCTCTGCCAGGCCCGTATAGGCAAAGTTCTCATACCGATAAGATTTGTTTTTTAGTGCCTGTTCGATCGCCATGTGATAATACGTCACTGCGAGTGCAGTATTCCCTAGTTTGCTCTGTACCCCACCTAGATTGGTGAGCGTGTACGCAAGTTGATTCTCGTATTTCAATCGCAGGGAATGCTCATAGCCGCGCTGTAAGCATATCAATGCGGAGTCAAGTCTTGAGGCGTTCAGATACACGGCACCGGCATTGAACAACGGCCAGAGTAGCATAATCTGGTTGGTGCCTTTGATGGCATGCTCTTCGGCTTCCATATACAGGCGTATAGCTTTGCCGTTTTCTTCCCGGTCTTTGTAGATGTGGGCCATCTGACATTTGACAAGCGCAAGGATCGATTGGTTTCCACATTTTTCGGCTAGCTGCAGCGCCTTGATATGGTAATCGAGGCCCTCAATCGTATTGCCGGACAATCGATAGCCGTGGCCGAACAGACTGAAAGCAGTAGCCTCGCTAATAAGGTCACTATTGTTTTGGGCCTGGTTGAGTAACTGTCGGCCGGTCTCAATGATAAGACCGGGATCGGCTTCAAACTCAGGAGAGAAAATGCTAATGATCAGATCCACACGTTTGGCATCATCCCGCTCTACAGCGATCAGTTGCAACAGTGAATCAATGTAGGTACTCTGAGCCACAAGTTGTTGCACACTGAAGAGGATGAAGAAAAACGTTATTCTACCTTTCATATTTCAAATGTATAAACAATACTAAGCTTTAGCCTCCTGAAGTGTCTTTCAATAATACCTTTTCCTTTGCACCTGCGCGATATATTTGCTCAGCCTCATCACCTGTCTTGTATAGCCGTATTCATTATCATACCACACATAGAGTACCACACTCATGCCGTCAGGATGTACTAGTGTCGCTTTCGAATCATAGATGGCCGGGCAACTATTACCGATGATATCGCTGCTCACGAGTTCGTTGCTAATGGAATAATTGATCTGCTCTACAAGATCACCTTCCAGGGCTGCTTTGCGCATGATTTCGTTGATGGCCTCAAGTGTAGTGTGCTTGCTCACCTGCAGGTTGAGGATAGCGAGTGAGCCATCAGGTACAGGTACGCGGATGGCATTTGATGTAAATTTCGAGCCAAGGCCAGGTATGGCTTTATCGATAGCCGATCCTGCGCCGGTTTCCGTAATCACCATATTGGTGGCAGCACTACGACCGCGACGATATTTGCTGTGCATATTGTCGACCAGGTTCTGGTCATTGGTGAAGGCATGGACGGTTTCTATATGGCCTTTCTCTATACCGAGCAGATCATTGACTACTTTCAATACCGGTACAATGGCATTTGTCGTACAGGATGCGGCGGAGAAAATATCGGCCTCCGCTGGATTAAACATTGTTTGATTGACGCCATGCACGATGTTAGGTACCCCTTTGCCCGGAGCGGTGAGCAATACTTTACTTGCGCCTTTGCTTTTCAGATGGCGGCCAAGGGCTTCTTTATCGCGAAAGGCTCCTGTGTTGTCGATCACCAGCGCGTTGTTGATACCATATTTGGTGTAGTCGATGTCTTCGGGTTGTTGGGCTGTGATCAGGTGGACCATGTGTCCGTCGATGATCAGAGCGTTGTTTTCTTCATCGGCTTCTACAATGCCTGGAAATGCCCCATGGACGGAGTCAACTCTGAGCAAGGAAGCACGCTTCTCCGCCATACCAGACCCCTTATCGCGGGTCACGATGGCACGTAGACGGAGTTGTTCGCCGCGACCTTCCTGCATGATCAATTCGCGGGCCAGGAGGCGGCCTATCCGGCCAAAGCCATAAAGGACCACGTCTTTAGGTTGGGTCGGGGTATAATTTTCAGGCCCTAGAAAACCGGTAAGTTGCTTTTCTAAAAATGCTATTTCTGATCCGGCTTTCCCACCGATCTCAAGCCATTCGGAAGCAAGACGGCCGATGTCCATCCGTGCCGGGCACAGATCAAGGGGCAACATGGCTTCCAATAAGGCTGTAGTGGCCTCAACGTCAATGGGTTTGCCAACCATTTTGTGAGCATAGTTGTGAAGGCTAAGGATCTCTGAAGCCCGCTTATCAATGAGCTGGTTGCGGAACAAGACCATCTCTATCCCCTTATCATACCACAGGTCATTGATGGCTTTGATAGAGCGGGTGGCCAGTTTTTCATGGGCGATGCGATGCTGCACCATTTCCTCGTAGGAACTATTAGGCATGGATTTACTCGGTTTTTACAATAAGAGCATAAAAATACACATCGGAAATGGATGATTGAATATGGTTGAAGTTTTTGTCAGGAGACAGGTCATCCTTCTCTTCAACAAGGAATAGCCCGCAAAGGAAGGAAAAGTGTGAAGTTTACTTTACTTTAAAATTTTGAATGGCCACGGCTTTTAAGTCGTGGAGCATGTTTTATCAGATAGTTGGTTAAAGGCTATTTATGTTTTTAAAAAGTTGCGCGTGCTGCTCCATAAATAAAGTTTTGATGATCTTTTTGATAGGTAAATTGGTATCGATCGTGATGATCTCCTCGACGACAGATAACTCCCCTTCCTGCCGGATGGTAAAATGCATTTCAATATGTGCCATCTTCATCACCGTCGCTTTTATCATTACCGTTTTATTTGCGCTATTACTTTTGATAGTGACAGGATACGTAAATGAATATGGGAAGAATCCGAGTTTTAGTGTTTCGTGGACGAGAAAGTTGCCTTCCCCTTTTTTATCGATTTTGGTTATTAGCGGATGCACGGATGCAAACTTGTCCATATCGGTAAGATAATGGAAGATGAAATCAACTGATTTATGGAGGGTGAAAGTTAGGTTCACTATTTATGTAGTTTAAATATTTAAGAACTGGTTTAAGTATCTATGATTAGGGCTCCAACGGCAATAAAATTACGCCGAAATTATGAATCTTCAATGGTAAGTAATGTGTTGTACTCGATTGTTGGAGCAAACTCCAACAATGGCCGTGGCAGGAGCGTCGCAGAGAACGTAGTCATACTGTTTACTCTTGCACGTATCGTAATACCCAATCTGCATATCATTTGCATAATGATAGTTTACTTCTTCTTCAATGCTTCATATTTCTCTCTTGTCAACGGCACCTAAATTTGCCAACGACTGACAGCTATTGATGAAAACATATTTTTTGTGAAATAAAAAACTCCCCCAACTTAGGAGGGTGTAAATATTAAGTTCAAGTCTGAAGTCTTAAACCGACGATTTATAGACTATAGATTTTTGCACTCCTCCTCAATCCGCTTTCCATTCATCTTGATAAACTGCCTCATTTCTTCCAGATTGGTCACAGGCTCATGCCATTCAGGATCCGGAAACTGTTCCATGGCATTTTGAATATTATGTTCATTGACAAAATCATCGATAGGTGTGCAGCCCTCCAGTTTTTTCAAAGGCGCGAGATAAATATAGCCGTCAAAAAACTGATCAAGCGTAAACCCTGGATAACACATAGCATGCTGACTATCATCGGTCAACCGTCCGAGCGGGGTGCGTGACAAATCAAATCCAACCTGCTTGTGCTGATTCTGTGCCATGATGGCTTCTATACTCCCCTTTGCAGGAGACGTCCACAGATACTGTCCATCCATTTCCTTCATAAAAGGCTGATGTAGCAGAATGTTAAATACCTGGTCCGGATATTTGCTATAAAGTCGGTTGCCAAGCCAGTTTTTGTCAAACGCACAAAACCCGTCCGCATTGAACGAATAATATGGTGATCCATAGCGCGTATACGCATGAGGCGTTCCCACCAGGGCGAGGATTTTATCATCGCTTTTCAGTATTTCACGCTCAATGATCTGAGCTCTGAACTTATCGACCGTACCTTTCGGAAATACTTTGGCCATGGAATCCTGGTTGCGCTTCCCATCAAATCCTTTCCATTGAAACACATAACTCAAATTAAGGATTCTGAACTTCCTGGCATTGGCAGGAAGTGTATGATTAAACTTCCAGGCAGCTTTATATACATCGATATATTCCTGATAGCCCCAGGTGACATTGTAATGAAACATGATTTGCCTGGCCGTCATCTCATCGTAGGCAGGCGCAAGTATCAGTGAATCCAAAACATGCTGATCCTCCTGCGCTCCAAATTCCATCCCGATCGCATAGATACCATTGCGATATAGTTCCGGTATCAGCTGGGTGACAAACTGGAGATTTTGTTTGACGAGATGATGCTCTCCCAATAACACTACATCATAGGTCTTGAATTTTTCAATGACATAGGCCTGGGGACTTGTGGCTTTGGTGCGGATGTAAGCAAGCATTTCAGGGGTATAACTCTGAGCAGCAAGGCTTCCTGTAAAGAAAATCAGTAGTAGTGAAAGCATACGCAAATAACGTAACATCATGCTGTAATGATAACCAAATTTTCAGTTTTCTATAAGAGAGGAGTGAGAGCGTGAGACTGTGGGAGAGTGAGACGCTCAATTCTCAATTCTCAATTCTTTATCACCTTCCCTTGAAACAACATTCCTCCATTACTGATCTTATAGAGATAAATTCCGGCGGGCATGGATGAAACATCAACACTGTGCACCGTCAATCCGGATGCATCCCATTGTTGCTGCAATAAAAGTCTGCCCTGGAGGTCATACATACCAAAGGACACAGGTCCTGTAGCTTGTTGTATCTCTATGACCAGTTGATTAATGACCGGATTGGGGTATGTTTTAATGATGTCTTGACTATCATCATCTGCTACGCCAGTTTCGATAAGTGCGAGTGCAACTTCAACAGCAGCGAGCGCATCCACTCTTCCAAATCCGTAGGTATTATTCGGAACCTGTGAGCCTGGTATATCCCCACATTGCTCATATGTCGTCTTTGGGACTGAAGTACTTTCTATAATATGTTCAATGAGGTCCACTTGTCCTGCTAAGGCAGGATTAGCTGAAATCATCAGCGCCACGAGACCGGCGACGTGCGGTCCGGCCATACTGGTACCGGATGAATAATCATAACCACCTCCAGGCACTGATGAACGCACGCCTGTGCCGGGTGCACATACATTTGGTTTGAGCCGATTACTGAGATCTGACCATACAGGCCCTCTGCTGCTGAATCCTGCGATTGTATCATTTGGTCTTGTTGCCCCTATGCTAAAACTACCTTCGAAGATAGCTGCCGGTGCATAAACCGTACCGCAACCACTGCCATCATTGCCTGCAGACACCACGACCACAATACCTGCAGCACGTAGATTGTTGATGACGATGTTCATGAGTTCAAAATTGTCAGGAATACATCCTTCGGTAGGTGGACACCCCCACGAATTGTTGATCACATGCGGTGCTCTCAGCGGATCCGGATTTTCATTGTTGAGATCGGTAGGTGCAAGGAACCATTCAAAACATTCGATGTACGTAAATGGAGTGCCATAACCACGCTCCATATTGCGGCACGCACACCATTGTGCATCGGGGGCAACACCGATCTGAATGTCACCTTCACTACCAATCATCGTCCCCATGGTATGTGTGCCATGACCCCAGTCGTCACATGGCTCCTTTGAGTCAAAGCCACACGGATTGACCGTATCGACATGATGTGTATCGGCCTGGTGTATAGCGTCGTGCCAGTTGTAGTTGTGATCGACGGTATCGAGGGTCGCGTCGTATCCGCGATACTTACTTTTGAGTGCAGGGTGGTGCCATTCATACCCCGTGTCTTCTCCGCCGACGGTGATGCCCTGGCCGGTATAACCCAGTGCCCATACATCATCTGCATTGATCATGTCGATACCCCACTCTACGGCAGACCTGGTATCGCTTTGGTCTGAACTAAGATCAACAGGTTTAGGAAACGAAACAGATGATTCTGCTATAACGCGAGCAACATCTTGCCTGCTCGCAAGTGATTGTATAATAGCTTGGCTGCCCTCTGCACGGATGGCATTGACAATATACAATGATTGGTATGGCACATGATGGGCATCCAGAAAAGATGTCAGGCTCCTTTGTGATTGATGCGCTGTTTGTTGCAATGCATTGTAGACAAAGGTTGCTTTACCTTCCTTTGAATGAATCTGACTAGCGCCGCTGACATCTGTCTGATTAGCCAATAAGATAATAAAGGAAGCAGACTGGCCACTCCTTGTATTTTCCTGGAGTGATGGTGATACTTTTTGTTTCCAGTCCTGACCATGGAGGGGAAAGGAAATTAAAAAGGCGAAGGCTGAGACGAAAGCGAAGGATTGATTCATATGCTGGGTTAATCCCTTAGAAGGGAAGTGTTCTTTTTATGATTAGGTAGGACGAAGCTACAAACTCGGAGGGACTACAGCTTCAAAATGAATACATTGAGATGAAACCATACCTTATAAAAGACGGCTGGGTGACAAAAAGTTGCAAATGATTGGTTATTTCCTCTTGGTTGTCTTCTCATCATTCCGGAGCATATTAAACTTAACAATCTTAGTGATCAAGGCTAAAGGCATCGGTTGATCGAGTGGAAACTGAACAGAGCCTTTCCCTTGCTTAAACGTGGACAATTCCTTCTGAAAAAATTCAATTCCTGTAGGTGCCGGATAAAACCCGATATGATTTTTAAAGGCGGCGAAGTGAACCAGGTTACTGCCCTTTAGTACGAAGGAGGGAATCGCATATTTGATGGCTTCTTCTGCAGCAGGAGCAACTTCTTTGATCGTGCCTCTGATCTGCTCCAGCATGGCCTGTATGTCTGCCGGAAAACATGCGATGTAATCCTCAATGTTTTTTGCGCTATTTGGTGTCATTGTTTTGAATGTTGAATGGCTAAAAGTGAATCACCGTTTTTGCTATGATTGACATGTCCAAGATATACGAAAACCTGAAAAATTAGGCTGGTGCTAAAGTCTTCCTTTCAGTCGATGGGAATGGGGTGTTATGCTTTTCGTTCAAGGTCTTCAATACCATGCAGACAGCGTATGTGATTGAGTTGCTTTTTCTGCGCGACCAACCGGTAATTATGTTGCACGCCTTCCTGGCCATATACCCGCGGATGGTAGAGATGAAATACAATCGCCTTGTTTTTGATGCTTACCCTTTTGATGCCATTGGCCATCAATCGCCATTCGATGTCGACGTCTTCCCCCACGCCGGCATTGGTGTAGTCTTCATCAAATCCGTTGATATCCAGTAAATGCTTTTTATGAATACCCCAATTGCGCCCACTCAACCCTCTTGTCTTGTGCGCCATCGGAAAAAACGGATTGTAAATAGCTTCTTTGACTTTTTTCGAATCTGTAGTCAACAACGAAAAGAAATTAAGTTTATCCAATACCTCTGTCGCTAAAATCTCAGCAGACATTTTCTCTCCCAGCATCGCCGCACGACCGGCCAAAAAGGAACCTTCCTTTGTATACTGGAGGTACGACCTCACAAAATGTTTATGTGGAATACAATCCCCATCTATAAAAGCCACTAGTTCTGTTTCGCAGTGTTGTATCGAACAGTTCAACATTTGATTCTTCCGGAACCCAACATCTGCCACCTGGTGAATATGGCTGATCGTAAAAGAATACAGATGTCGATGGTCCCTGAAAAAGTTAATCGTTTCTTCGTTATAGTCATCTTCGGAAAGGATGACTTCAAAATCCCTGCGTGACTGGTGATTTAATGCTTTAAGGATAACCTTTAGATTATCCAATGCCTTGTAATAGGAAATGATGACGGTAAGTCTTCCCATACTTATGAATTTCAGTTTACCCCTTTCATCCGGGCCGCGGTCCTGATATCGATTCTGTATATCATTGATGGGCTCTTGCAATGCCGAAAGTAGATGTTTCCGTTTGCATGGGCAAATATGCCATTAATCATTCCGCATGGCGCCTTAGGTGGCACCGAAATTTTTAGGGCCTCACCCCTACCATTGCGATAATATCCGGTATCTAATAAGATTTCTGCGTACTTGATCTCTGGCAAGCAACTTGCATTTACTTTGCAAATTGATGCCCGCATATCCTGGTATCAGCATACGGCTATATGATTTGCTCTACTTTAATACACCATCATTGGCAATCAATCGATAGTTGCCGTTTACATCCCCAACAAGAATCCCATGATATGTTTCATAACCAGTTTTTGGACATACCCCGGGTTGATTGTCAATTTCTGTCCACGTACAGGATGGAATTTGAGGCACCCGATGTTTAGAATATCCGATACCATTATCCTCCGGATAGGTAGTAGACCTGGAATACGCGGGATTAAACAACACGGCATTATGGTTTAAAAACAACCAGTCTTTTGACGCCATACTATCCGCCATGAGTGTGCCATCCCCATTATAATTCCAACTTTGTTTGAATTCACCGAAGCTCAACATAGATCGTTGATTGATCTGAGAGACATCTCCGGCACTGATCACTCCATCCATATTGACGTCCATGGCCATCATCTGGTATACACTGGGGATGAAAGCCTGATCTTCCATCAATAATTTTCGAACTAGAAAAGCATCAAAACCGTTGATGACTTCTTGCACATCCGTTGTTCCGGCAATGTCTCGTTCAATCACCAGGTAATTACCATAGTTGAGATCATGTGTGAAAGCGCCCTCCAGATTCGGGTGTATAGCATCTGTAACGAAGAGATCACAGGATTCATTTGCTCCGGCAATATTGGTGATCAGATAATTACTTGTGTTACTGGAATCATATTTCATTGGACTGTTGTCTGCCCAGAATGCAAGACTGCCGAGAAATGCAGTATTGCGTTTTGTTAAAAAAACACCGGAGGGTATACTGTCAAATACTTCAGTGTCTCCTCCTGCGGACAGTTCAGAAAGAGATACGATTGACAATACGGTGGAATCTATTGCACCAAAGGCAGGCCGTTTAACGAATTCAACACAAATTAATTCACCGATGCCTGAAAAGGAAGTGCCTCCCGGAGCGAGTCCGTCTAAATAAACAGCGATCTGCATTTGCTGCTGGAGCAGGTCAACATTGAAATCTGTGCTAAACAAATCCGGATCCAATAAATCATCGGTTTTCCGGATGATTCCAGTGGGGATGATCTTTGTATTGTCGAAGGTCAGTGTGATAACATACCCAATGACATCCGTGATGCCAGCGCCAAATACTATTATGGGTATACAAACTTTTTCTATATAACAAAATTGCTCTACATTATCTACACCATATGGATTGACTGTAATATAAACTGGTGCAGAAGTAGTCTGGACACCGAAATCTCCAGTAGCAACGGCTGTGATCTCCCCATTTGTAGCAGCTATAAATGAACCTTCATATGGGGTCGTATCATCAATACCCAGAGACGCTCCATTAAAGAAAAATTCAACCTGGAGGATAGCGCTGTCTATATCCGCGGCTTGTGCAGTAACAAATACGGTCTGTCCAGATAAATAGTAAGCACCATCTATCGGCGAGCTGATATGGACAGTAGGTGGTTGATTTGCCTGCCATGATAAATCAGGTGAAGTATACTGGCCTATATCCGGTGTTTCAGCTATCCATTGTTGTATTTCTCCTGTTATTGTATTTCTAATCTGTAGATTAAGTTGTCCTGAAAATTCGCCTGCAGTTGTAAACTGGCCAATTAAAACTTTATTTGTTGCATTTGGTCCCTGGAGGGGAGTCGTAAAACTCGTAAGGGCTCCATTACTGATGATCAATTCATTTCCACTCAGATTCGTATCATCAAAAATCAAAAAGTCTTCCGGATTGATACCTATCAGCGACCAGGTGGCAGTAGACATACTACTGATATTTCCGTCACTGCTATTGATCGGTATTCCTGCTGTCGGATCATTGTTTTGAAGCAACCCATTAAGGTTTGGAAATGCGGGAATAGCTCCGTTTGTATCTTCGGGTTTGACCACACCTACCGTAAGAGAACTTGATCTCCCGGTGGAAAACCACGAATCAAGTAATACGGTATTTTCATCGATGTTATTCGTAGGAATGGAATACCCGAAAATCCTTCCTCTGTCTTCGTTATTAAAAAAGGGTTGTGTGGATCTGATGACCAGTGTATCGATTTCACCGGAACTGCCATTTGTAGAGCCAAAGAGGGCTTGCAGCTCCCATTGAGGGGCCATATCCACATAGACTCTATACGTCACAGCAACGACAGGCACGGGAAAAAAAGGTGTAGAAGAATCATTCAGATCTGCGAGATAATATTTTTCAATGACGATCCCTTCAAACCCGGGTTGAGCGCCGATGTTGGCATAGGTGCAAATTATCAAAAACAGGATCGAAGATATCGGCTTCATGCGTGAGGTGATTTTCTACTAAAAAATCGAGGCCACCTCCCATGGGAGGCAGCCTCGAAAAACAATTTATTCTATCGGAAAAGAAACGTACTTGTTTCTATTTACCAACAAAAACTCTTTGAGCTGAAGTATAGTCATCACTGAATACTCTGATCGTGTAAAGACCTACAGGGAATGAGGAAACATCAACACGCTGCCTGCTATTTGCAGACACTACGATATTAGACAACATTACCCTTCCGTTCATATCAATGATATCAGCGGTTACGTCTTTTGAAATACCTATGTATAAGAAATCGCTTGTTGGATTTGGATAAACATTGAAAACAACATCGTTGCTACCCGTTGAACGTGGGCTAACTTCAACATTGACTTTGTCACCATTCAAATATCCAACTGCAGCATTGATAGCAGATGCTTCGATAGCATCGTCTGTCAATGTTGTAAACCTGATCATGAAAGCAACCTCACCTTCCTTCAGTACATTAAGACTGTTAGAGGTGATACGCAATTTGCTGTCATTTTGATTGAAATGACCTACAGCCTGAATACCGCTTGCGATCAACGAGTGGTAAGCAAGTTTGTTTCCGTCGAAATCAAGGTTTAAGTCGATAGCATTGATGTCTTCAATTGAATTGAAGGTAACCGGCACGTCAACAAAGTTCTCAGTATACTGAGCTTGTCCAACACCTACATTCACGACATCTGAAGATCTGATTAATACATCAACGCTGTTTTTGTAATTACCATTTACATCACCGTACATGATACCTGTATAGATTTCTGCACTAACCACTGGACAAGTAGCAAAGTTGGTAACAGGAGCTGTGATACAAAAAGGAACTTGAGGAACCCTGTATTTAGAGTAACCAACTGCATTGTCATTCGGAAATGCACTTGAAATCTGATAAGCAGGACTTAAAGCAACCGTGCTATTGTCAATAAACTGCCAATCTTTAGAAGCAGAATAAGAAGGCAATGGCAAACCTGCAGCGTTGTAGTTCCATGCTTGCTTGAACTCAGGAATTAACAATACAGCACGTTGATTGATTTGAGAAACGTCACCTGCAGAGATAACTCCATCCCTGTTAACATCCATAGCGATTGCCTGGAAAATACTTGGTGTGAAAGAAGCATCATCGATGATCAACCTTCTGGTCAATAATGCATCAAAACCATTGACAACTTCTTGAACGTCTGTTGAACCGGCGATGTCTTTACCAATGGAGAACTTAGGATATGTGCTGAAGTTGTAAGTGAAATCACCATTAACATCCGTATTCACAACTGGGCCTGCAAGTGAAGATGGGCTAGCAGCACTAGCTAAGCTACAATCGAAAGCAATATTACCTTGAATAGTTACAGGTACGCTGTTACCGATTGGGCTCTGATCTTCCCAGAACACAACTGTGCTAGAGAACGTAGTTTCCTTGAATGTCTTGAATTCACCTGATTTATCAGCTGTATCCAACGCAATACCATTAGCATAACTTTCTTGTATGCTTGTTACCACAATATTTGAACTATCTACTGGTGCGAAACTAACCCTTTTAGCGAATTCAACACAAACGATTTCACCTGTTCCTGTAAATGTTTGATTTATTGGAGCATCTGTATCAAGGAATACAGAAAGCAACATTTTGGAAGTAGTAAAATTAATGCTGTTGTCTGTTTCAAAGTAGTTAGGGTTCATAAAATCACCGCTCTTGATGACATTACCCGTAGGATACACTTCTGTATTATCCCATGTCAATACCATGTCAAAACCGATTACATTTGCGATAGCACCTACTGCTGTGATAGGCATACATACTGTTTCAGGATTACAAACTTGTGTAACACTTTCAACAACATATGGTGAGCCTAAAGGATTCAAGATAGTTACTGGAATTACAGCAGAGTTACCTGTTAGACCTAAGTTGTCAGTAACGACTGCTGTAATGGTGTTTGTACCAGGAGGAACGTAAACTGCATTCCAATTGATTGTATATGGTGACGGACCTGTGGCATCAATACCGATAGGGAGACCATTTACAAAAAACTCAACCTGAGCAACTGTACCATCTGAATCGTTAGCATTTGCGCTGATAGGCACAACACCTTGTAGAACGGTTGCATTTGGAAGTGGAGACGTAATAGTTACAGTTGGAGCAACATTGTTAGTGACTAAAATGTTTTCAGAATCTGAACCAGGTGCTCCAAGACCATCAATAGCAGTAGCACGGATACCATTCGGACCTGTGTAATTACCTGCAGGTGTAGCAACAAATGAAGTAGCATACGGTCCAGGACCTGGAATCGGTGCACCAATAGCTACGTTATTGAAGAAAAACTGAACGGATGCAATTCCGTCAGGATCCGTAGCTGTAGCTGAGATATTAACAGTTGTACCTGTTATAGCTGCATTAGGTGCTGTCAAATTCACCACCGGAGGATTGTTTCCGGTTACTGTGATATTATTAGTGTCAGATTTGATACCACCATCATTATCAGTTGCTCGTGCAACAATCTGATGAGTTGTAGTTACTAATCCAGTTACAAAAGATGTGTTGTATGGACCTACAGGACCAGGAATTGTAGCAATCACAACTCCATCCTTGTAGATCTGAACTTGTGAGATAGTTCCATCAGAATCTGTAGCTGTAGCTGAGATATTGACCGTAGCAGCAGGGCCGAAATTTTGACCTTCAGTCGGCGTAACAAGGGTTACATTTGGAAGCACATTTGGTCCAAACGTCAATGATGAACTTGAAAACTGACCAGAACCTGGAGTCTCAGCAACATACTGCTCTACCAAGTTATCACTGGTTCTTCTGATCTGTATATTTAACTGACCAGAAAGAACACCTGCAGTCGTAAACTGACCAATACATATCCTGTTAGCAGCTGTTGGTCCTACCAAAGGAACAGTTACACCAAGGGCACCATCACTGACTACCAATTCTGTAGCAAGGCTATTCACATCAAGAAATAATGCTTCCAGGATGGGTTCAAGACCAGGCGTTGGTGTCCATGTGATGGTCGTAGCTACAGGCACAATTCCATCTTCAACGGTAAGTGCAAGTCCTGCAGCCGGATCATTATGGCTCAACACGTTCACAGGTGTATGAGGATGAGTTGGTGCTGATCCATTCGTGTCTTCTGAAGGAAGAACTTCGAGTACAGTCTGATTGGCAGCTCCAATTCTATTCGTAGAAAACCAGGAATCCAATCCAACAACATTCAATGGGATTTGAGCATTGGCTATTTGGTAGCCATAGAGCTTGCCTTTATCTGTATGATTCCAGAAAGGGGCTGTAGACCTTACAACAAGTGTATCTACTTCACCGGTACCTACATTGGTCACGCCGAAAAGAGCCTGCAGCTCCCATCCTGGAGCCATGTCAACGTATATCCTATACGTTTTGGCTCCGGCAGGAAGTGGATCAAAAACACCTCCCCCATCTTGGGCGATGTCTGTTGCATTAGCTACATAATAGGTTTCTACTATTACATCTTCTAATCCAAGCTGTGCCTTTATCACTCCGGTGGAGAATAAGGCCATACATAAGATGATAAATATTTTTTTCATAAAAATGTTTAGTTTAGGTTTTGGTTGATTTTATTATTGGCAGCTTGTGTTGAATGAACCAAGCAGGATAAGGAAGTCAGGGGTGCCTATAAGACCATCTTGACTGATATCCGCTGGGCAAGACTGAAGGTTACCTTCAAGACCAATAAGTGCTCTGTAGGAACATTCTGACAACCATGACTTTTCACCTACTTTGAAAGCACCTCTGTATGGAGCTGGTGTATAAAAACCATCTACCGGAGGTAAAGAAGAAGTACTGATATTAGCACCTGGTAAAATATCATGTTTTACAGTCACTGCATTTGTAGTAACGTTCATATTGTGTACACTTGAAAAACCAGCCAAAGAAGCAAGGGATGTATTGCCATCCGTTGTGAACTTAGTCAGGTCAGCAGGGCTACCATTTACTCCATTAACGCGTACTTGCTCACCAACTGTGCAACCAATAAAGGTATTGTTTTGCATAACGAGGGAGCCTGCATTCCATGCAGCATAAGTATCATCTGTTGCTACTGGTGCACCCGGGCCTGTACCATCTGCGTCAATCAAGTGGGTAAGAGTGGTCGCAAACGCAGCGCCTCTGTTATAGTTAGCAAAAACACAGTTTCTGATTTCACCACGTGAGGCTTCTTTCCATTCGATAGCTTGGTTGTTATCTACAGCAGGACCTCCATTGACACCAGCAGCACCAATAAACGTACAATTGTAGATTTTAGGATTAGCTTGATAGGTACATTGAAGAGCATCGTCACCGTCAAGCTCAAAACCGTTGTCACCACCAGTATATGTGGTTAAGTCAGATTTAACAACAAGCCAGAATTGACCACTTCCGCTCCAACCTTGATCCCAGTCAAACCCATCATCGTTATTGAACAATACAGACGCATACTTGAGGTCAACAGATCCACCGAAAAACTCAATCCCATCATCGAAATTAGAAATGACTTCGATGTTTGACAGGGTCGTTCCTCTACCCACAGATCCGAGGGTAAGACCATTCAACTCGTTGCTAGCACCTACGACATCACCCGCATGACGGATAGATACATAGGTCATGATACCGGAGTTGTCATTGTCATCATGTAAACCTGGACCTGCTCCATAGAGGTTTCTTGGCTCTGCAACAAGAAATCCTTCAATAAAGCCTATACCATCAGAAACAGTGTTTGCTCCGAAACCACCTTTCAGGTTGTTTCTAGCTTTGCCGAGGAGCACAACACCACCCCATTTTCCACGATTGGTGATACCATAGGTTCCGTCCATTGGATCTTGACCTGCAGTAAATACAATAGGGCAATCGCATGTTCCCGGAGCAAAGATTTTTGCACCCTTGGATACAATAAGCGCATGTGCATCACCAGCTGGACCCGGAACAACAGCACCTTTGATAACGGTTCCCGGATTGATAGTCAATGATTTTCCATCTCCGACATAGATCTTGTCGTTAATAATGTACACTGTATCACATGACAATACGGTATTGGCCGCAGTCAGGTTTCCATCTACATCTGCCTTTAAGGAAAGGTTAGAGGTAGGTCTTGTAGCCACCGTGGGACAACCGCAGGCAGCTCCTAAATCATTCTGCGCATTGGCAGACATTGCGAATCCAGCAGCCAATACAGCCACTGAGAAACGTAAGCGTTTCATTAACATAATTAAAAAGTTTAAGGTTAGAAGATTTTTTTCTTGATGCCACAAATCTACTGTTGCAATATTACCCAGACACTTTTTGAGAATCAGAAAATGGTAAAATTATCATGTTGCATTTGATTATCTTTTTACACATATGAATGAACATGACCCTCCTTCTTCGTGCAAACAATAAAATCATTGTGCGTATATGTATGTTAACTTTACATAGTACATATGCCGGTATGAGTAGCATTAAAATCACTCTTGAAAATGTCAGTAGTGGAGATCCCAAATCATGAAATGTTTAACTGCATTCCAACTTTACGAAAGAAAAGGATTAATCATTCTTGATACAACGGATGCTGAATCCATAATTTGGATGGCAGGTAAACCTGAAAATTCCGGATTTTTTATAATCAAGACATCTGAACCAGCCATACCCATTTAGGACAGTAGAGGTCCACCAATACCCACTATGTCTTGTAGGCGGAATGCCCCATTCCCCATTGAATACTCTGCAACTACCCCCGGTAGCCGAAAATCCTGAGGAATTGTTTCCCCAGACACCATCATACCGAATCCATCCCTCTGTCGTGGTAGTTTCTATCTTCAATTGATCACCTTGATTGGTACCGCGCCAATTGGTCTGGTCTGTTTCCTGCAGCGGCATGCCAAGATATTCTTCAAGTTTTTTCCAGTCTTCATCTGTTGGTACGCGCCATCCTGTGGGAGCAATATCATGCTGAGCGGCAATGACATGAAAATTATATAACAATCCAGCTTCTCCTCCAGCATTGTTATAAATGGAATAGGCTGGTTGATTGGTGGTGGCCCACTGCTCTCCATCAGTTATCTGCGGAATCAATTGGCCCGAATGGAAGGACGTAACGTGTAAATCTTCTGCCATCCACCATTGCGTACCGATTTTTATGGTCTTGTAGGTATTGCCCTCGACATCCGTCATGGTTCCTGTTTCCTGCTGAAGAATGGTATCTCCATCATTTCCACAACCCTGAACACAAACAATACATAAAAGCATAAGAATACAAGCAGCAAACTGCACCGGCAGTCTGTCCCGAAGCGCAAAGGAATTTGAAAAAGCAGTTGTTTTTAATTTGGGGTGCATAGCTGGTGTATCCTTTATAACTTAACAAATGGTAAAATAAAAATGTCCTCTAATGCCTTAATTTTCAACGTATAATATCCGGCTTGCAGGGAGGCAACATTGATCCATTTATCTTGTCCATAAGTCGTACCCTTCTCTACCTCCACTCCATATAAAGTATATATCGTGTATTCAACATCCGTATAGCTGAGTCCATCCATGTCCAGGTACAGATCATTTAATACCGGATTTGGAAATAGGATGATCTCCAAGGTTTCATTTTCTGCTCTGGGTCTTAAGTCCGGACATACGATACGTATATCGAGATCATGGCAGTAGCCGACATAACAACATAGATCCTGAATATCAAAGTTGGCGTCAGGATTGTAATTGCAGGCCAGGGAGTCGGTGCATCCAAACACCAGTAAGGTTTTACATTGACTATTGTCTTCGCAGGCAAAAATTGTACTTGCTTCAAGGTAATCCGGATCTTTACAACCGCATGTAAACGGATATGTCAACAATGATGAAAAGATTTCATTGGGTCCCAACATTTCATTCTGCGCAACATACTTTATGATCTTGGGTACACGACCAATAAGTATCTCCACTTCCAGGTTGATACTAAAGGAAATTTCTCCTTTTGTGGTAAGCTGGGCTACCAGGATTTCATTCTCCACCGAATCTACGCCTGTGATCCCGGCATTTCTTAATATAGCATTCGTCCTATTGAACACAGCCTTAGTGTTGGCTGAACCAAAAATCGTAGTATCCTTGTTGCTCACCAGGTCTATAAATCCAACATCGATCCATGAAGTAGGGAGTTGGTTTGACACAACTAATCCATCTGCAAGCGATAGTGGAAATCCAATCTGACTGGTTTGATTGTTGAGCAGACCACCCTCGATCTCCGCTGACCCGCCATCATTATTTACACCCCCTATGATAGATCCATCCGAATCATGGTCCTTACGCACACCAAAATAGGCGCCTTGCGAAAAGGATCTGCTGCATTGTCCTAGTGTAATATAACTATCTAAAGCGACAGTTCCGATTTCATACCGGTTTTTGCTCAGGTCTTTTCCAAAAGTGATTCCCTCTTCATCGTGATTGAAAAACGGCGCTGTACTCGTGAATATCAGTGGATGATTTTCATCTCCATAGATGGCGAGTAGTTTTGCACCAGGGCTCAAATCCACAAAGATCCTATAGGTGGTGGACCCCTCGTCGAGGTGACCGCCTATGGTATCTGTTGCATCCGCTCCCTCCGAGATATAATAGGTTTCAACATAAAGCCTCTCCACCTGGGCGACAGCGTCCACGCAGGACAGGCCTACAAGGAAGGTTATATGAATTAAGATTTTAATCATCTTCACGCAATGCGATTATAAGTTATAGGCTACTCCAATGGTGTATTCTGTACCGAAGCGATAGTAGTCGAAATCCAGCAAATAGCCTTCTTCATATTCATATGCTCTTCGTACCGGTTGATTCAAAATATCTTTTATGGTAAAACTCACATTGAAATGTTTGCCTAGCGGGTGAGCTATTTTAAAGTTTAATAAATGTCTGGGCATTTCATAGACATCAGGTGAAGCATCTGCTGAAGTCAATACCAGTTTAGGCCCCTGGATATTGTAACTCAATGAGGCAGAGAGGCCTTTATCCGATAAGTAGTTGAGGATCGTATTGACTACATAGGGAGCCTGGCCGAACATATTTCGCTCGATCATACCCACCACATCCCAGGACTTAATACCGTTTTCGATACGCAATCTCCGATCTTCCACCTCTGTGTAAGAGTTGACGAGCGATACATTTGCGCTTAATTCAAGATGAGCAGGAAGTTTTATCCGGCCCTCTAGTTCTATTCCATATACATTTGACTTTTCTGCATTAGACCATGTAAAGCCTATATTTGAACTTGTCAGCTCAATATGATTTCTAAAATCCTTATAAAAAAGACTTGCTGAAATATAATTACCCGCCTGGAAATAATTTTCATAGCGTACATCATAGTTGCTGATCTCCACAAATTTCAGCTCCGCATTTCCAAATACATCTGCATTCAATTCAAAATCTCGGATGACTGTTTCGGTATACTCTCTGATACTTGGCCTGGCGATCGTACGACTGTAGTTGAGACGTAAATTGGAGGGAGATATTTCATCATTTCTTAACCGATAGATAAAGTTTACACTGGGCAGGAAATCCCACCGGTCAAAATTGGTGGGTGTAAGCACGAACGACTGTTGGGGCGTTAAACGTCTAAGATCATCAGCGGCATACCCTAGTTCGTCAAACACTTTGACATCTGTAAACAGATCTGAATATTCCGCCCGCAGTCCACCACTTATCCTGATTTTTTCTGTAATCGATTCGTCTATCATGGCAAAACCTGAATAAACCTTGCTATAGCCTATGGTATGAAACCCCGGATCATCAAACTGCCTGTAAAACATATTGATTTGCTCGTCACCGGTTATGCTATTGATCTGGATATCAAAATTTTCATCGGCGAAAAATTCATTCAATTGCCCATTCTGAAAGGACCTGGTCACACTGTTCCCAAACGATAGCCGGTAATCATATTGCAGAAATTCCCTTTGTTTATCAAGATATCCAGCACCAAACTTCAATTTGCTGATATACCCCGGTCTTTCCAAGAGTGGCAGCTCGACCGTTGCCTTGGTATCCAGAATGTCTTCATTCAGATACCTGAAATTGCGTCTGACATTTGAAAGCGTTTCATCGATCTGATAAGTTATTTCATCTTCAGAGAAGTACTCCAGACTTTTAAAATCGGGGGCGGTACTTTCTCCATCCGCAAAGGAAGCAGATAGATGCCATCTCAGGCCGGAAGCTTCACTGTAGTGATCGGACTGATACTGATATGTATACTGTGAACGTTCTTCATAGAACTGCTGCTGCAGGAAAGCATAAGGATAAATGGTTGATCCAAGCCTATCTACCCCATCCCGGATCTGGTTGACACCAATAAGATTTTGCATAAAGAGTAAGGAAAAACTATTGTTCGAATTAAGCTTATAATTTATCGTGGCAAGGGCTGTCCATCCAGAGGAATAATTTGCGTACTCCTGATTATATTGCTGAATAATAAATGGATTTCCGCTTGAATCAACTTCGGTAGAAAATGCCCGGTTAAAATAGGCATGTGGATCATATTGAACGCCATTCGCATACCGGAAACCCCCTAAAAAACTAAAGGGTTTATTGAAAA
Organism: Saprospiraceae bacterium; assembly: GCA_034439675.1. Classification (GTDB taxonomy): domain Bacteria; phylum Bacteroidota; class Bacteroidia; order Chitinophagales; family Saprospiraceae; genus Opimibacter. The sequence goes on from JAWXAW010000045.1 coordinate 28,180, forward strand.
GCTTTGTCTGATTGCCTATAGAAAATGTCTGCGAAAAATTGAGTGGGGCTGTTTCTTCAAACGTATCCCAGTTATTGGCAAAAGCATCGAGCGATTCCTCCGCATCCGCATTGAGCACCTTGAAGGCGTCATCCTGATAGGTTCCTGAATAATATTCTTCCTTTGCGCCATTTACAGCTTGAGCATCATTGATGAAAGCGGGTCCCAGCAAGCCAAGCTCCACAAGTCCAAGTCTAAAATACGTTTCACCTATCTCACTGCCTGGAAACCAACTCTCTGTAATCCCTATAGATCTGAAATAATCTTCCAATCCAAGAGCACAAAACTGCTCATACTGAGTAGGCGATGGGTTGACCGGTGTATATTGATCATGGTTTATGTCTCTGAAGCCATTATCATACCCAAGCCAGTCAGTAGGGCTTGTTTGATTCGTAATTATTTTCTTTAAACTCGTCTGGGGTGCATAGCCCACCTTTGTCTCAAATCCAAGCGAAAATTTGTCCGGGTTATCCTTGGTTTCAATGGAGATATAGGCGGCAGCCCAATCACCCTGAATATCCGCGCTTGCTGTTTTGGTAATGATGATATTATCTACAAAACTAGAAGGAAATAAATCCAGCTGTATATTATTGGTAAAAGGATCCAGCGTTGGAATGAGCGATCCATTGACACAGGTTTGTACATATCTGTCGCCTAGACCACGCACTGTAATAAAGTTGCCATTGGTAGCCACTCCCGTTACACGTGCTATGGCAGCAGACACATTGTTGTCGCCGATTTTATTCATCTGATCACCGGACATATAATCTAATGTACTGGCGGACTTTTTCTTGATGCTCTCCATGTAGTACTGGTTGTTCCTTTCCTGCTTGGCTACAATTTCCACCTCGCCGAGGGTGAAGGAAGCAGCGCCCATGATAAAATCCTTGATCAACACTTCCCCCTTCGCAACCTGTACAATAACCTCAATGGTCTCATAACTAATATAGGACACCACGATTGTTTTGGCTATATCACTGCTGATCTGTAGCGAGTAGATTCCGTCCAGGTCTGTCGATGTCCCGACGGTGGCATTGTCTTTGAGGAAAACAGATACACCTATCAGTGGCTCTCCGTTTTCATCGGATATCTTTCCACGCACAGTGCCCTGTGCGGAAATATGGATGGCTGAAACTAACATGAAGGCAAGCCAAAGCCAGAATCTCTGCTTAGTCATAAAGACGAAATAGAATCAGAAAAGGGGTATACGATACCGCATACCCCTTCATATGGTTATTGGTTTACTGGGTTACTACGATTTTCCCTTTGTACTGATATGTATTGCCCAGCTCAAGCGAGAGAATGTACATGCCTGGTAACAAATGGTCGAATTCAAGCGCAGTCGAGTGGGCTGCAATCTTGCCTTTCCTAAGTGTTGATCCATCAAGTGCGATCAATCGGTATGAATTATTGGCTCCTGCTACAGGTATCTGATCATCGATCTGAACCGTTATGTGTCCAGTGGTTGGATTTGGAAATATCCGGACCTGGTCACTCAGGTCAATAAGTTGCTCTTTTACAGCAGTAGTTGAATCAGGATAAATCAAATCATTCCGCTGCACTTGATTTTCAAGGGGGTCCCGCGCTACATAGGTTTCAACCCCTAAGGTGGCTTCATTTCTAATTTGAATGTTCATTTCAAATTCAAATTCACCATCTGTTGTGAATTGTCCAAGTAATACGATATTGGCAGTAGAATCAGGTCCCTTGGAACCATTCAAGGCAGACCATGCACCATTCCGTGTGCTCACTATGGTTGGGATCGGTCCCTCGTTAGCATCATCAAAAACAGATAAATCGGTATCAAAAAATCCAACCACCGTGACAGGCTCTGAAGGAGCCAGCACCACGCCATCCTGTATAGAAATTGGAATACCAGCGTCCGCATCATCATTTTGCAATACACCATCTGCATTTACAATTGTGTTCTCACCCGTATCATAGATCTTCAATACGCCTGCATAATCTTTCATGCCGGCACCCACAGACAACCATGAGTCAAGCATGACTGTATTATTCTGAGCCTGATTCCTGGTATAGACGGGATGTCTGTTGCCTCTGTCTTCATTATTAAAAAAGCGGGTTGTTGTAGCTATTTTGAGTTCGTGTTCTACCACACCAAAAACTGCCTGGAAAATATACCCGGGAAGCATATCTACGTAGACCCTATACGTTACAGAGTTTGCAGGTAATTCACCTCCGTCACCATCAACGGCTTTATCATTTTCATTGGATATATAATACTTCTCCACGATGATTCCTTCCAGCCCTTGCTGGGCGGATACCTGAAAGCAGAGTAATACAAAGAAAGAGAGGTTGTAAACTATTTTCATTGGTTTTTATTTATTGGTATGTGATTAAGAAATAAGTGACGATTGGATAGGACTGCAATGTCTTCTACTGGAGTAGAATCTTCTGCACTTTCATAGTGTGGTATTTTGACACGATTCTCACCGTATAACTTCCCCGAGGAAACAACTGTATATCTATGTGATTTACAGCAGTGCTGTTGAGCTTATGTCCACGAATGACTGCCCTGCCCAGGGCATCAAACATATCGAGTGTTCCTTCTTCATCGGACTCGATATAGAGAAAATCCGTGGCGGGATTTGGAGCGATAAACAGATCGCTTGTTTCCACTTCTTTGCTGCTCACAGGTATCTCCACCCCTTTCAATTGCAGATCACAGGTACACCTTTCACCATTTAGATAGCAGGCAAAATTTGAAAAATCACTTCTTTTCAAAATGCCCGACAAGACTCTGAACCGGATAGACACCGCCTTGAGCGGCTGCAATGGGTATGGTGAAAAGCTATTGGAGGTAAAGCGGAGCTTAAGATCATTTGGGTTTAAAAAAGCGGCATACTGAAGTTCTTCGGCATGTTCGACAATAGACAGAAACTCAAGGTTTTCAACATTAATCAACATTGAAAAATCAAGGGCATTGATTATATCATCTGTTGCCACGAAGACCGGAATCTGAACAATATCCCCTTCAATCTGAATTTGATCCAGGCTAAATATGACGCGGTCGAGGCTATCTATATTCACCATGGTGAACATGCTCAACGGATGTTGTGTGTTAACATCGACCTCTACAGATTTAATTCCGAGATCTTGTGAGGAAAAAAGGGATAAGAATAGGATAGTTAGAATTGACATTGCTCAGTGGTTTGAAACTATATTAAACTATATTACTAGCGACGTCAAAGGTATATCGTGAACCACCGGAAGCATCAGAAACGATGTTAAGAAATCAGAAAGTTATCGTAATGGAAACACCCGCTTAAAAATGAACAATGCTTTTCACGTGTTTTAGTAATTCCCCATTAGAAAACTGAAAGACAGCCAGATACATTGTTTTTACCGTCCTTATAAACATTCATCCTTTACATTTTGATATCGGAAATGATTTACATACTTCATCATGGAGATACGGATGACCCACTCGACGATCAATAGATTCGAGGTTCCCGTGAGGCTAACTCATACTAACTCATCAGTATTATATTGAAGATGTGACTGCCTGCATAGGACAGGCCTACGGTCGTCAGTAACTTTTTACATTGACCTGAATTCATTTTACACACGGCTTAGATGGCAACAGTACTTTCGGGCCGAAATCCGATTCTCTAGTTATTCATCGACCATGTACTTAATACAAAATCCCTATTCAGCAACTTTTCAGATAACTTTAAATGCATCAAGGCTGAAAGAAGTTAGAATAGTAAAGTCCATATATACAGATAAATGTTTCCTTTCAACATTACTTTTAATACTGCATGGATTCCTCACCACGTCCCTCCTTGCCCAGCCATTGATAAGCAATGATCCTGAGCCGTACTTTGAAATAGCAGGACGCATTCGTAATGGAGACTGGGCTTTTGAAAGCAGCTTAAATATAGCTGTACCGACTGGTCAGCAGGGAGGAGGTCAATGGCAAATGAATCCAGACGGGTCGCCTGTCTGGGATAGCGAAGGCAACCACTATGGAGATATACATACGTTTATAATGACCTATACCGAAGCCACAGGCACGATCACGTGGCAAATAGATTTTAACCGCGATGGGGACTATGAGGGTATGCAGGAAACAAAATCAATGCCCGTCAACTGGTTTGCCGACAAAGGATTTACCTATATCAATGTGTATGGTCAGGGCAATGAGGCCGGACTGACGGCTTCCCTGACTAATCTGACCGTCAATAATGTATACTTTGGAGATTTCACTTCGTCAAGTGAAACACCCTTTTCTATTCTATTGAAAGATGTCTCAGGTGTTTTTCACGACATTGTGGTCACCGGGTCCTTTTCCCTATCTGGAAATGGAGGATTTGAGCAGCCACGAATATGGGTGCGTCTGGGCAAACCCAATAAGTCTCCTGTATGCTATCTGACCTATCCACTGCCAGGCGCTCATTATGATCTGCTCGATACCATACAAATGAAAGCTATAGCATATGATCCGGAAGGAAAGATCCGCCGTGTTGAATTCTATGCAGACAATATAAAAATTGGAGAGGATACTAAAATCCCCTTCCTGTTTACCTGGTATAACATCCCACCGGGAGCGCATAAGCTGACCGCAAAGGCCATTGATAACAAAGGAGCTACGACTTTCTCTGATCCTGTCAACATTACTTATGGCGATAACATATCGCCTACCTGTGCCATCACCAATCTTCAGGATAGCATGAAACTCTTTGATCCAGACACGCTCCTCATCGAGGCGATAGCTGCTGATCCGGATGACGGAGTGCAGGTGGTGTCGTTCTTTCGGGACAGTATCATGGTTGGTACTGACAGTCTGGCGCCATACACCAATGTTGCTTTGTTGAACCCTCCAATGGGTATGTATACATTAAGTGCTCAATCAACAGATTTCTCCGGCAAATCATCTACCAGACAACCTGTACATATCACCGTACGTTGTATTCGGGAGGATATTGACAACAATGGCACAGTCAATACAGTTGATTTCCTCTTGCTATTGGCTGTCTTTGGAAAAAACTGTATCAGCTGCAGAGAAGATTTTAATGAAGACGGTGTAGTGAGTACCATTGACTTTCTTCGCTTGCTTACAAAAATCGGGTATACTTGCAATTAACGAAATAGGGAGATTACAAAATGGGGATGCTTTAAAATTAGGTTGTTGTTAGCGGTTCGTTATTTTTTTGTTGTTGCCTGTCGTCCAACGGAGAAGCTGTCTACTGGATTTGTTTTTTTGTCTCGCAACCCCTTGTGTCGTTGTTGTATTTATTGCTTTTCAATTGTCGGCACACTATTTTTCACACCCTTGATTAAAAGCCATAGAGCTATTGAAATTTCTCCTATTGCTACCAATAAAAGCGTAGGTTGGTTCACAAAAGTACTGTAACTGGGGAAAAGTATAGAAGTAAAACTGGCATGCATTGTCTCGTCCTGAAATAGCTTGTCACTTTAAAAGCTATCAGGATGGAAAATACAAAGAAAAAG
>JAWXAW010000046.1:0-19972 GCA_034439675.1 Saprospiraceae bacterium
GCTAACTGCTCACTGGAAACTGCTAACTGCTATCAAACTGCTCACTGCTATCAAACTGCTCACTGTTAACTGCTAACTGCTATCAAACTGCTCACTGTTAACTGCTCACTGCTAACTGCAAACTGTTAACTGCTATCAAACTGCTCACGCTTAATTGTCAAATGTTAACTGTTAACTGTTAACTAACTGTTGACTGTCAACTGCTCACTACTTTTCTCACATACTCCTTCCCTCCACTGATGATCCGGACAAAATAAACCCCTGCGGCAACATGGCTCAGGTCAAGCAAATAACTAAGTTGGTCTTCCCACTTGTCCTCGGTGATGAGCTTTCCATCTGCACTATACACCTGGATATGTATTATACCCATCCAGCCATCAGGGTTATAAACAATATACGTGTCAGCTTGCTGATCATATGACCAAATCAAGTGCTCATACCACATAGCAAACGTGTCTGCATAAACCGTACATGAACCATCAACATCAAGATCAGGATAAAACACTGCTGCTGAAGTCTGCATCAACGTCACTTGATCTTGTGTAAATGCTGCGAGACAACGATCATCCGTGAAATCCATAAAATTCTGATACATATTGCTTGTACCACAACTCTCCTGTAAGCCTTGCGGACAATCATAATAAGGACCCGCGGCATTTGGCGTATCCTGTATATCATCACTGTCATTGCAGTCCTCACCAGTACCCTGACCCCAGATATGTTTCAATCCAAAGAAATGGCCCATCTCATGGCTAAGTGTGTGACCTCCACTGTAGAAACCTGAATTACCCGCAGCACCTATTGATCCGAAGTACCTGGGATCAATGACCAATCCAATCTCCTCCGGGTAACTAGCCATATCGGGAAAACTCGCAGACCCCAATATACCTCCATACTCCCCTATCCATATATTGATGTATCGCGATGGGTCCCAGCCTGTTTTACCTCCCAGCTCATCCCAATGAATGGCGATCCTACCGCCTTCACCTGTTTGCAGTGCAATATTGGTTATCGAAGTTGTGGTGCGGGTGATCCCACTTGTGGGCTGCCCTTGTGGATCAACAGTCGCCAGACAAAACTTCATTTGCGCATCTCCAACGAGTGACTCGAATTCATTCCTGAGTTGACCAATATTATTTCCCTTACCGGCAAAATCAGCATTGAGTACATCAAGCTGTTGAATGGCCTGGGCGACAGATACTGGTATTACTGGTTCACGCATCACTACATGGATGACCACAGGGAAATAAGTTTCAGTGCGTGTTTCAATTTCACCAGACTTGATACCTTCTTGAATACGAGAAAGGAATAACGAATACCGAGGATTCTCGGCAGTAAGCCTGAATCTATGATCGACATCACACCTGCTTCTTTGACCCGTCATAAAGAGCGGAAGCAGAAGAAGCATATACATGAGTGTGGTACGCATGGTTGGAGTATCTATACAAAAGTAAGACAAAAGGACAGGACGATTAAAATCCGCCTGATGAATCGTAGTTGTCCCGCTTATAAGGCACCTTAAGAAAATCAAACGTCCCCGGTTTGACGTTGATGTTAAAGGCGTAGGTGCCCCGTGTAGGCTGCCAGTTGAAGGATAACTGCCAGCAGTGAAGATCCCTCGACAATCCGATATCCGGATAGGTAATCTGCTTGGAAATAAAATCGTAACCGATGTTTCCGAAATAGATGGTCCAGTTTGGCGTGATATCCATCCCTCCGACCATGTTAATACTATTGGTGGTGACCAAATTAACATCCGGTCCATTAGCATACATTCTGACTACACCAAATTCATGATTGATGGAAAAGGCACCGAGGAGGTCCTCAAACTTATCACGCGGATCTTTCGGTCGATCCGGTACAGTAAGCCCATCAACAGGTTTCCCTTCCAATAATTTTTTAATATCACCAATGGTCAGACGAGTCGAAAAGCGCAAACGTAGCATTTCAAATCGCAATAGCTTCTTATCGGATTCGATATACAACGTCTTATCTAATGTACCATTTGCTTTCCTTCCATAGAAGGAATACGTGGCTCCGACCGATATGGTTGTAATTCCTTTAAACAACCTCGTATTACCATTGATGCCCAGCGGACTGAATCTGAATGAGTCTGCTGCCATATTATAACTACCACCTACACTGATGTTATCAAAGAGTTTTAGCTTTTTCTCCGTGCTATCCTTTGTATTGAAATACTTTGCTTCAAATAGATTGGTGAAAGAATAATTGAGATTAGCTTGTCGTATATCCGTTGGCCGGACGCTATACATCAGATTGTCAAACCTACTGAATGGTTTCGTGGAATCCGGATAGAGTTCGCTGAATTTGACATACTGGTAATAGGAATCAGGTGATGGTTGAGAAAAGGAAAACCCGATACTCGGTTTGATCACATGCCGGATTCCCCTGAGCCATCCCTTTTTAAACTGAAGTGTACCAAATATCTGGGTGTTCATACTGATACTTGCCGCCATATTCCTAAATGGAATAAAACCGGTCTTTAATGAATCCCTTTCGACAACCCCATAATTGATGGTGTCCTTTTCGATAAGGTAGATAGTACCATCAGGATAAAAGATGGTATCATTCTGTACGAAGTCAGTATCCTCAGGATCAAACTTAAACATACTGTACCGGGTCTTAAAAAACCAGGTCTCTCCATAGTCAACGGCTGGTGTGACATTAAAATATTTCAGGATATTGAAGTTGACGGAAGCATTGGCTTTGTGCTGAGCCCCATACTGTGCAGTTCGCCACGTGATCGGATCGAAGAGGGTTGTATCTGTAGCCATGACTTGAGCACGGGCAGAACCTGCATACTGAAATGCTATTTTTTCATACCATGCTTCAGGGCCCAGCCTTTTTTGACTCTTGAATGGATGGATGCGGTTTAACCTGAAATTAAACTCAGGGGCATTGATGGTCACCAGGTGAGATTCTGTGTTCTGGCTATGATTAAGTGCGGCGGTTAATGAATAAGGCTTGCCAGGAAATGTCCGGCTATAATTAAAGTTTGAGGAATAGGTATTGGTCAATGCACTTTGGGCATCATTATAATTCAGCGCTTCAAAGTCATTGCTCTGGATATTGATACTACCCCCTATGGTCTGATAAGGATTTGCTTTTGTATCCTGGTTGTGTGTAAGCCGAATCGAAAAAGATTTTTCAATGTTCTCCCGGTAATCATTTGTAGGCTCTGTAATACGGTGTGAATAGCGTAAAGCAACATTTCCCCGGAATTTATACTTCTTAACATAATTGGTTGCAACCCCCAATCCATACGTACCATTAAAGTAGATATCTGCCAAGAGCTTGACATCCGCCCAGTCACTCACCGGAAAATAATAACCAATATCACGAATACCAAAACCCAATTGGGGTGATCGCTCATAATCTCTAGGTAGGATGAGGCCGGCTGAACGCGTTTCAGAAACGGGATAAAAACCAAACGGTAACCAGATCGGTGTCGGGACACCAAACAATTCCAAATTCGAAGAACCAATCACAGCGAGCTTATCTGGTATCGTCTTTACTTTCGAAGCACGTATTCCAAAGTGAGGTTCAGGATGATCACAGGTGGTGATAAGGGCACGTGAGCCATAGAGAATGTCATCGTCAGGCCCTTCAGCAATTCCTCCGGCTACAAACTTTGTCTTTTCTCCGTGAATAATGAGGTCCCCCTCCTTGGTCAGTGCATTATAGATGATGCCTTTGCGTTTAACAAAGTTATAGCGCATCTTTTCGGCGGTAAATGACTCTTCCCCCATCTTGAATTCAGGAATCCCTGCTAGTTTCCCAACGCTGTCGAGCATTCCTTCGGCGGTGGCAATACTACTGTCGAGGTCAACGACGATATAATCCGCTTTGAGGGAAAGGTCTTTATACCGTACATAGGCGTCACCAAACAGGTGGACCTTTCGGGTGACGTTGTCTAGATAGTTGGAATCAGCAGACCCATACTCTACGGTAGCATCCAGGCTGTCAGGAGACAAGAAGATTTCAGGATTGCGGGTGCTCGCCGGGGGCTGATGGACGATGGTATCTTCAAACAGACTGTCGATCAACCCTTTGATTAACAGCTTATTGATCAATGTATCCTGTGCACGGCCGAGAGTGGCTATGGCACAAAAGATCAAAAGGGTGAGTATGTAATTAATATACTTCAAAGAGTCAAAGCACCTTAGCAGTCAAAAAATAAGCCATTAACATGTATCGTTTGGAAGTAGTCGGTCCGTTCTGCCACCCAAAAGGGCCTGATGTATAAAAATTTATACAAAATGCATTTGAACATTTACTTACATATTACTACTTTTGCTAATGTTAACCATATGGATAAAGGTATGAAAGTTTGGAACGGTAGTAAAACGTCAATGTCCGGTATCCTGTCCACCGCAGTTTTGGTTTTAACGTTAACTTTTGGTTTTTCAATATCCATGGAGGCCCAGGTCCCCTATAAAATAAGGAAAGTAGTACTGGATCCGGGCCATGGTGGCAAAGACCCGGGCTGTAGTGGTCATCATTCCAGAGAAAAAGAAGTAGCCCTTTCCATAGCCCTTGACCTCGGCAAAAAACTGAAGACCCTCTATCCTGATATCCAGGTCATTTTTACCCGGGAAACTGACGTTTTTATCCCTTTAAATGAACGTGCGGCAATCGCCAACCGAAATAAAGCAGATCTTTTTATCTCCATCCATTGCAATTATATCAGTGTCCGTAACCGGGCAACCGGTTCAGAAACCTATGTTTTGGGCTTGCACCGGGCTGAGGATAATCTGGATGTTGCCAAGCGAGAGAACTCCGCCATCCTCCTGGAGGAAAATTATGAGAAGACGTATGAAGGTTTCGACCCCTATTCCCCTGAGGGTCATATCATTCTGACTATGTTTCAAAATGCGCACCTGGAGCAGAGCATCCTTTTTGCCACCCATGTTGAAAACGCCTTTAAAAAGCTTTCAAGGTTGCCTAGCCGAGGTGTCAAACAAGCTGGATTTCTGGTTTTGCGGGAGACGACTATGCCAAGTGTGTTGATAGAAACCGGCTTCTTAAGCACTGATACGGATGAAAATTACCTGATGAAAAAAGAAAACCAGCAGGAGATGGCCTCCACGATCCTGAAGGCTTTCAGCAATTATAAGAGAGAAGTTGAAGAATACCAGGAGCCTGATATTTCAGCTAATGCAGCTCAAAAAGCAACAAGCGGCCCGGCTTCCAGCAACGACGATGCCAAAGCCCCAACCAGTGCCAAAGGGAGCCTGGAGGTGGCTTACCGGATACAGATAGCCGCATCTTCCAAATCCACCATTGATGCCAGGTACCACAACATTGATGACCTGGAGGTGATTAAAGAAGGTGAAATATATAAATTTCTCGTAGGGTATTTCAGCAGTGCCGAGGCTGCACGCCCTCGGCTGTCGGCCTTGAAAGCCTGTGGGTTTGATGGTGCCTTTATAGTGGCGTATAAGGCCGGACAGCGGGTAAAGGCTTAAAATTCACTTAGATAAAATAGGTTATGCATCAGCCAAGGGAGTTAACTTTGCTGGCTGGAACCCTTTGGCTGTGATCTGTTCGCAAGAACCTTTCGCAACAGATTTCATTTTACAAACGTAAACTGCTCTCAGTGAAAATATCAAATGAATTTAAGATCGGCATCATGGCCATTTTGGTGGTGGCCCTTTCTGTCTGGGGATATAAATTTCTCCGGGGGAAAAATCTCCTGAAACCCAGCAATTTATATTACGTCCGTTATGAGCATGTGGCCTCCCTGGCATCGACATCTCCGATCATGATCCGAGGTATGAATGTTGGAACCGTCTCCGATGTGTCGCTTGATGACGATATGGTGAGTATCATCGTTACATTGGATATCAAAAAAGGAATACGCATTCCGAAAGATGCAGAGGCAGTCATCGTCAGCACAGGGTTGATGGGTGGCAAGGCCGTAGACCTGATCATCAAAGAAGCCTGCACCGGGGATGATTGCGCCGAACCAGGTAGTTTTCTCAACGGCAGTGTAAGAGGACTCTTTGATTCCTTCCTTGATCCGGGGGAAGATGGCACCCTTGCTAAAGTAAAGGAAAATATAGGCGAAATCCTGACTACGCTCGGTGATTCACTTACCTCCCCGAATGCCAATAATGAAATCGCGAAGACCTACACCCAGCTATCTGCACTGATCACCAACCTGGCTTCCATCACAGCCACACTGGACAATTCTATGGGCACCTATGACAAGCACCTCAAAGGCTCTCTTGAAAACGTGGAGACCCTCACAAGTGCTCTCGCTAAAAATCAGGATAAAATCGCCAATTCGATCACCCATCTGGAAAGCATCACTAAACAATTTGATGATGCCAAAGTAGGTACGAATGCCGGGGCATTGATCACAGATGCCCAGGCCACCATGAAAAACCTTGACATGTCATTAGCTGAGGCCAATACTTCTTTTGAACAATTGGCGATCGTCATGAAAGACCTTCAGGCAGGGAAAGGAACTATGGGAAAACTTCTGAAAGATCAGGCCCTGTATGACAACCTGAACAGGACTTCAAAAAATCTGGACTTATTGCTACAGGACTTCAGGCTCAATCCAAAACGATATGTCAATGTTTCTGTGTTCGGTAAAAAGCAGACGGAATATGATGTGCCGGAGGATGATCCTGCTTTTAAAAATGAAGAGTGAAGAGTGAAAAAGAAAAAGCGATGTGCTGAGCGGACGGTTGCTGAGCTGTAGCAGATAGATTAGTGTAAGCTAGTCGAAGTATGAAAATCGAAGCGCAGCGAAGCTCACGATGCCAGGCGTGAGTGAGCAGTGAGCAGTTTGAGCAAAGCGATGATCCCGCGCGTTTCCAAAAAGCCTTTAGCAGGATGAAAGTCACAGAACCTGGCTCAAGCCAGAGATTCAATTGATACTGGTTTCATCCTTTCAATCTATTCGTTATCAGATGAAAAACGATAGTAACCGCTTAGTTGAAGTGCCCTGTTCTTGCCTTCATTCAAATTACCAATAGTTTGGCCATTTTCATCTGTAAATAATATATTGACCACATTGGTTAAACCATAGACGAAACGCAATTCGACACTCAACTTTTTGGTGATTGCATAAGCCACGCCTAGATCAAGGCTCACATCCCATTCCGCGAATCCATCAGATCCGGCAATGGGCTGTTCATTAATTACAAATTTGTAATCTGTCAGGTAACTGATCTCTGGGCCAACTAAAAGAGACAGATGATCTGCCGGTTTCCAACCAAATAATATAGGCATAGACACATAATAAAACGTGAAATCCATATCAGCCGGAAAGAAATATTCCGGAAACTTAGCCCCCTTTATACTATATAACAACTCAGGCTGTAGAAAAAACTTATCACTCAAATCTTCATTGACAAAGATACCGGCGTGATACGCGATATGGCTCTCCCGCATGTCAATATTCATATATGCGACATTTAAGCCGCCTTTAACTCCAAATGTTGTCTGTCCTTTACCGGAAAGGACGGACAACATTAGCATGGAGAGTATTGGAATCAGTTTTTTCATAAGAACGAAACTATAATTTTTAATCTATACTTATAAAAATAAAATTCTGATAACTCAGGAATGAAAACGAATAACGATACTCCCTATTAATGGAAGAGGGAAGACGCCAGATTTTAGATGCCAGACGGAAGACGCCAGATACCAGATCGAAGCGCAGCGCAAATCCCGCCAAATGCACAGCATTTTCGGCAGAATGCCAGATTCGATACAATTGAGTTCTCGATCACGTCGAAGCATCACTTTTCACTTCTCACAACTCATACTTCGACTCCACTCAGCACAAGCTACTTTCACCACTCACTTCTCATGCTTCCCTTTCAGCATACTCATCACTTCTTCCTTTCTTCTCCGGGATACAGGGACACTTTCCCCGTTATGCAACCAGATGAATCCATCCCGATCCATCTTGGAGACATACTTCATATTGACGAGATGGGATTTGTGGACGCGGTCAAAGCCATAGTCTGCGAGTATAACCTCATAATCTTTCAGGGTATGCGATACCATGAGTGGTTTCGATCCATCCACTTTCCAATCAAACAATTTCACCCCCCGGAATTATATTAGTACATCCTACCTCGAGTGGTTACAGATTAAGCTGGGGACTCCCGGAAAAAACTTTCATTAAATCTATTCAACTATATGAGATCAATGTAAAGGACGAAGCTGTACTCGTTAAATCACTATCACCGACAATCGGCACTTTTGATATTCCAAAACTAAAAGATGGTGAGGTCAGAACGTTTTACCTGACCTACAAAGGGATAGATGGAATGGAAACGGATGGAGGGGATATAGTGATACTGCATTAGAAAGAATATTATTTAACAACTTCCAGACAACTTTCACGTAAGCTTTTTCAATTGGCCAGTCGTGCACAAATGGCATAGGCCGTCAATTGATGCGTACTAATTAAATCTGAATTACTTGCATGGACATACCAGGTTGAATTAGAAGAAGGATAACTATTGCCAATCTCCAAAATATAATTAGATATATAAAAACCACCCCCCATAACTACTGTCCCGGATGGACAGTCGCAGCTTACTCCACCAGTCGTTGCAGGTCCGATATCTACTGTAGCCGATACTCTGACATACCCGATTTCAAGTTTACCCGGAACATTAATATTTCCACCAGATTCCACACGCATCCTTTCAACATCGTTGGTTTTAAATATCAAATGACCACCGGCACCCTTTGCTGATAGCCCAAGGTCCTGACTTGCTGCAGAGCCGGCAGCATAAATAGTTGAGAATCCCAAACCAATGCCTTGGGTACCATTGTTATGCCTGATTTCCATGCCAAGAGTATCCGCACCGATAGCCCCAGTCACATATAAAGGAAGATTGGTCGCATGCATACCTGTACGCAATGATCCTACATGAACATCAAGCTGATTAGTTGGAGTTGTTCCAATTCCAACATTGCCATTCCCTTTGATGCGCATCAGTTCATTGCTCGCTGTGGAAGAAGTAGCCGCATAGAAGATATGGTCCGTTGAGACGGAGGAGGTCTGGTACCTTAGGACATTTGGATTTATGCCTAATCCAATGAATTGATGATCATTGTTGACCAGTTCATACAAGACAAGCTTTCTGTTTGCTACTGTGTTCGAAAACTGTAAAGGTGCATTCGGGAACGCTGTTCCGATCCCCACATTTCCGGATTCTGATATTCGGAAACGTTCTGCTCCATTGGTATTAAAAAACAAAATGCCGAGGGCCCCCTTCGCAGACACACCCAAACTCTGACTGGTATTTTCTCCAGCAGCATAGATTGTGTTATATCCTAAACCTATTCCTTCCGCAGCGTTGTTATGCCTTACTTCAAAACCATTTGACCCGGAACCAATATCTCCAGTCACATACAACGGTCTGTTAGTTGGATGTATGCCAGTCCGCACTGATCCTGTCCGAATATCAAATCTATTCGTTGGCAAAACACCTACACCGACATTACCATTACCTTTTATTCGAATCAACTCGTTACTGGCAGCTGAAGACGTTCCTGCATAGAAAACATGGTCATTAGCGGTGATAGGTGTTTGATACCTGAGTGACCCTTCTCCATTTATACCGAACCCAAAAAATTGGTGGTTATCATTGCCCACTTCATACAGGACGATCTTTCTATTTTCGACTGCATTGGAAAATTGCAGAGGTGCGTTTGGGACAGCTAGACCTATCCCAACTTTATCTGTGACATAAGCGTTACCTGTCACATGCAGTTTCTGTACAGGAGAAGCCGTATTGATACCTACATTACCTTCTCCTGTAATGCGCACTCGCTCAATCAAATTGGTTGTAAAAAGCAAATGACCTTCCACTCCTTTAGCAGCCAGCCCTAAATGCTGGTTCGGATTTGTGCCAACGGCATTGATGTAATTGTTGCCAAATCCAATGCCTTTTGTCCCATCAAAGTGACGAAATTCAACCGTGTTAGTAGGAGCGTTAAAATTTCCGGTGACATAGAAAGCTAGCGCTTCTGCATGTGTACCCTCACGGAGCGGCCAGTCACTATTAATATCCAACTTATTGGCTGGTGTAGAGACGCCAATGCCTACGTTACCATTCCCGCGTATCCGAAGTAATTCGCGGCTATTATTTGAATAATAAGCCGAATAGAATACGTGGTCACTTTGCTGATTGGCTACCTGATAACGCAACACAGAAGAATTGATACCAAAACCGTAAAACTGATGATCATCATTATTATTTTCGTGCAGTACCAATTTCCTGTTCGACAAAGAATTGGCAAACTGGAGCATTGCATTTGGGTTGGTGGTGCCTATCCCGATTCTTCCACTCCCGGATGTCATGATATTACCTGGATTGATGATATCCGCGTAGCTTGAAGTGTATACCTGTTCTCCTTTCTTAATCCAGATGCCATCATGGATCGCATACGGAGTTTCCTCAGGCAACGCACTTTGATAGGTGGCGCCGACAAAGGGAGGTGTATAAGCCCAAAAATCCCTCCTTAACGGGAACCCTGTGCCAATGTAACCTTTACCTTCTATAGAAAATCCAACTGCACTCCGTCTCGCTACGCCTTCAAAGTCTGCCAACATCATCCACGTATTCGCTAGCGGATCGTATACCCACATATCATTTTCAAAACCTCCTGCTACTCCTGTTCCTATATACCCAAAACCCCCGATCGAAAATCCAACTGCATTACTTCTTGGACCCCCACCGACTTCCGTAAGTGGTGTCCAGCTATCTGCTATCGGGTTATACTCGAAGAACCCACTCGTATCAATTCCATAATTATAACCAACAGTCCCGGTACCTGCATAGCCTTTACTTCCTATTGAAAAACCTACAGCTAAAGTGACGGGATATGGAAAATCGGCCGCAGCTGTCCATGAATTAAGAGCCGGGTTAAAGGACCATACATCCTGAAATATTTCACCTTCACTATCACCACCGATGACATAACCATTATCATTCAATGCAAATCCTGTTGCTCCCGACCTACCTGAAGCTGGAAGGCCTGACATTTGCGTCCAGTCATTGATGAGTGGATTGTACTCCCAGAAATCATTCCGGTAGGTATAGGAATCGTCAAATCCTGTACCTAAATAGCCTTTAGCACCGATCTCAAAACCAATCGCACTAATTCTACCGGCACCTTCAAAATCTGCTTTCTGTATCCATGTATTTAAAGCCGGATCATATTCCCACCAATCAATGGTGTAGAGACCGCCGGACCTACCGGTACCAATGTATCCTTTATTCCCAATAGCCATGCCTACTGCGCCATATCGGCCATTGCCCCCAAGATCAACCTTTTGCACCCAATCTCCATCAAACGTATCTAAACCTGACAATCTCAGCCCACAGTTCTTGATCCAACTAACGCCTTCGTACAAATCGATACAAAAATCATCCAGATTTAAAATCTGTAATCCTGTAGCAGGCATCACTATAGAATCTCGTTGAGCGGTCGTCATCCTAGGGATCAATACCCCTTTGCTATCGCTGGATAGCTCAAGGATGGCACTGGAATCAGGTACTATAGTACCTATGCCTACAGACTGGGCTAAAAGGTATTGGCTAGCACAGAGCAAGAGTAAGAGTAAGCATAAGATTGGTTGTTTCATAAAATGAAAGTTTTAAAGTCCGGGCATATGGTGATCAATATGTTCAATCAACCGATCCGCTATCCACCAGGCTAATATGACCAGCAGGACTATGAGGAGTACAAACATGATGATCATCTTGTCAGTTTTGAAACCCTTTATGGACATTCGATTGAGCATGCGGCAAATCTACTTCCGACGGATCCCGGAATGCAAGAAAAACGGGGGACAAAGCAGCGACAGCAAGGCGACAAAAAGAGGACAGGTGAAAGTGAGGAGTGAGAAGTTTGTAGTTGGAAGTTAGTAGTTGGAAGTTAGTAGTTAGTAGTTAGAAATTAGAAGTTAGAAGTTAGAAGTTAGAAGTTAGAAGTTTGTAATTGGTTGATGGTGGTTGCTAATTGGTATTTGGGCCAGTAAAGGAAGGGGGGATCTTGAGGCATGATTTTCACCTGTAGCCTGGAGGCTACTGACACAAGTTTGAAATGGAGAATGATACCTATGCTTTATCCGTCGGCAAACGGAGCCTGCAAAAAAAAAGAGTACCATGCGTCTGGCGTCTGCGAGTCTGTCGTCTTTAGTCTAAAGTTTGGCCTCTCTCACACACCGAAATATTGCTCAAGGTTTGCTTCGGGATCGAGGCCTAATCGGTTTCTGAGCCGTTGTCTTGTCTTATTGACACTATTTGGGGAGATGCCTAGTAGGTTTGCAGCTTCTTTAGTGGGCAACTGGAGTTTGCACAAGGCCGCCATCCGTTGTTCCGCCAGGGTGATATCCGGAGATTGGTGCTTTAACGAATGGAAAAAACCGGGATACACTTTTTCGAACATACCTTTAAACTCTTCCCAGTCTTCCTCTGTGAGTATGGTATGCTGGGCGAGGGCTGAAATTTGTTGCATTTGATCCTCGGTCATCTCCCGTATCATGAGTTGATCTCGCAAGGTTTCAACCAGGTTTGTTTTTTCCCGCAGATGTCGGGTGTACACATCAAGCTGTTCCCTGGCCTGGGCGGCATCTTGCTCCGCTTTACGCTTTTCATCAAGCGCCTCCATTCGTTTTAATTTCAGGTTCAGCTTTTGACGGGTGAGAATCATAAAGCCGGTAATGGCCAGGAGGCAAATAAAGACGATAATAAAATTTCGGATCATCGTGATCCGCCTTTTCTCCTTACCCAGAGACATCACCTTATACACATTGGATTGATTGTCCATACGCATGCGGACAATGTCCAACCTGCTTTCCGTAGCTGCTTTTTCAATAGAATCATGAAGGGTCAGATAACGATGCATATATACATTCATGCTGTCCGCCTCACCGAGTGCGGAAAAAGTCTGCGTGAATGCATATAATGTATTCGTGAGAATCTCAGGCTTTGATACCCCTTGCAGCAACTTCATACATTCACGAAGCATGCGCAGTGCACTTTGAGGTAGATTTCTTTTCAATTCAATTCTGGCCAGCCACTGCAGGGAATTCGCAGCATTATCATTTTGTTGAAATGCAACACTTTGCTGATAGTCAAAAGTCAAAAACACTTTTGCAGAATCATACTGTCCTATCTGGTAATATACATCCCCCTTGTTTCCGGTGATGATCCCCTTCCAAAAAGAATTATTTAATTTCTCTGCAATACTCATCGCCTGGTCAAATGCCCAAAAAGCAGAATCTGGTTTGCCAAGTTTTTCGTAGCACAACCCGATAGAGTTCAGTGCATTCATTCTGTAAGCTATATGAAGAGTATCTACAGGGGCATCCTGTGCAGAAGAGGAGACATTCAAGGCCATAGCAGATGCCTTAATAGAGGCTTCATATTCTCTTGAATGATATAATATATATCCGAGCCCATACCAGCCTCCTGCACCTACAGAAAGATTATCCGGACCCAGTGCTTCTGCAAGATCAATAGCACTCATCGCATGCATGGCGGCCGACCCGAAATTCGATAAATTAGTGTAGTGAACAGATAAAATGTTGTGCAATTCAAACTTGAGCCAGTCGTCATCAATTTCATAGGCCGTCTGAAGTGCATCCTGCAGATCGGCTAAAGCAACAAAAGCTCCAGGACAGGATTTATTAGAGAGTTGTAACTGACTCTCAAGGATACGCAACCTGATGCTGAAATGGATATTCTCCCTTGGGACAAGGTCGTTCAGTAAGCTCAGCGCAATGCAATAGTTGACAGAGTCAAGCGCATAAAGCTCATTGAAAACAGATCTGAACGAGGTTGACTTGATATCCTTTTTAATGGAGAGCGCTGACCTCCATTGATCAACCGGATGCATTGCCTGCTGTCCATAGGCCTTACAACGAGGGCTTATACACAAGAGAAATAAGAAACATGTAAGCGGTGTGAAACGCATATGGAAACTCAGTAGGGAACAAAATAGTAAATAAATGCTAGTCCTGCTGTCGACATCGGCACCACGGATCATAGAACCCTCAATTCCGATATATCGTCGATCCAGATGCCCAGAATCAAAGATCAATCACCAATTTTCAGTAGTTGTAGATCCTCAGTGGAAACTGTTGGTGGCATTTCGCCCTGCCTGATTTTTTCAATCACTAGCTTAGCTACTTTCTCTGCATCGTCCTTTGATACAAATCCTGCATTGCCGGATACAGCGGGAATTGATTTCTGCTCGATATACATCTGTCCGTCAATAAAGATGGTATAGCCATATGTATTGTCAGGGACCCGAATGATAAAGTATGTCAGATTTGCTTTTGCCATTTGTAAAGCGATTTGCTTCTTTTGCTCCTGCATCTCTATCCTGAGTGAATCATCGATCATAGATTCAGAAGCAGGAATAGTGTCAGTGGAATCATACTTCACGTAGGCAGCCGACATCATGTTAGTGTGGGTAGCAACCGGTGTTAACGATTGGCCATTCAACCGGGCGACTGCAAGACCGATTAGAAAAAGGGCTAAATGATATTTCATAGGGACAAAAATACCTAAATCATTCTTTCCTTGGATTGAGGTACTGTAAGATAATCCACAAAAAAAATGACCACTGAGCCTTGATGCTGCGCATCTGGATCGACAACAGATCAGGGAAGCTACGCTTCCGATAGACCACGCATCCTGCTGACTTCGTCAGCGGATTGACGATTGGCTGCGCCGACCGCCTGTGTATTAACTCTTAATGGTCGGAAGCGAAGCTTTCGTATTCCGTTGTCGATCCGAGACGAAGTCTCGCTGATCCGTCGTCTATCAGGGTCGAAGACCCACTGATCTGTTGTCGATCCGGATGCACACCATCCCTTATCCGTCGTCAAAATATCGACAGTCCCGTCTTCGTAGTGAGTATCTCCAGCAACTGCATCCCCTTCACCGAATTCCCCTTTTTATTCAACTTCGGACTCCAGACCGCGACCGCATAATTTCCCGGATGAAGAGCTACAATACCACCACCAATCCCACTCTTTCCAGGAAGGCCTACTTTAAACGTATATTCTCCAGCCTCATCATAAAATCCACACGTCTGCATGATCGCATTGATACGCTTAGCCATACTGGAAGTGATCACCGCATCTCCTGTTGACTGGCGTTGACCATGGTTAGCATACAGTAAAAAAGTATTAGCCAATTCATCACATGTCATCTCGATCGAACACATGTGATAATACAGGTCCATGACCTCATCGATATCGTTGTCAATATTGTTACACGACTTCATCAGGTTGATGAGCGCTGCATTCCGGAAGCCCAGTTTTTTCTCCGATGCAGCAACCTGATTATTACAGCTTATATTTTCATTGCCCGACATACTCCTGATAAAAGCAAGTAACTCTTTTAAGGGATCATCATACAGCGTACAAAGGATATCACAGATCACAATTGCACCGGAGTTGATCAATGGATTGCGCGGCTTACCTTTTTCATACTCTAGTTGCCATAGCGAGTTGAATGGATTTCCGGACGGCTCTACCCCTACCCGATCCCACAGAGATTCACCTCGCTGTTGAAACGCAAGCGTCAGAGAAAGTACTTTTCCGATACTCTGAATGGAAAATTTTTCCCGATGATCCCCGATACCTGTTTGCTCCCCGGAAGTAGCTGCGAGATGAACACCAAACTTTGAAGGGTCGATCTCCGCCAGTTCAGGAATATACGGAGTAACCAGCCCTTCATCAGGCTTGACCTTGATCAAATGATAAAGTTCTTCCAGGATCTGTTGATAGTCATTTTTCATACGCTGCGGGACTTCCTAAAGACGATTGTTTGCTTTTGCTATTTTTACAAAACTATTACTTATTACCATTCTACCTGCCTGATGACCGATCTCCTCTGTTCAAAAAGCATATTTGCCCTGGCACTAGCTTGCTTCGTATAGGTTTTTCCGTTGGCTGGCCAGACGATTCTTGTTCAATCTTACCTCCAGATGGCGACCCCTGCCTCCATGGTGGTGATGTGGGAAACAAATACCAATACGGAAACCATCGTCGAATATGGATTGACCCCTGGTCTAGGCAATGCTTCCACAGGCACCACGTTGGTGACCCTGAATTCAACTATTCTTCATACGACTTCCCTGGCAGGACTGTCTCCCGCAACCCGATATTATTATAAAGCAGTGACAGGTACCTGGCAATCCGGGATCTATGATTTCGTTACCCCTCTCAACCGCGACAGTGAAGCCTCCTTCAATATGGTGCTGATGAGCGATATGCAGAAAGACGGTAGCAATCCAAACATCTTCTCCAATCTCATCAATACAAGCCTGCTGCCTTATATAGATTCCATCTATGGTACATCCTTGAGTGATCACTTGCAGATGGCTGTCCTTCCTGGTGATGTGGTGGACAACGGCAATGCCTATGGTCAATGGAAAAATGATTTCTTCGATCCCGGACAAACATTGTGGAGATCCGTGCCTTGTTATCCCGCCATTGGCAATCATGAAGCTAATTCACAAAACTATTTTAACTATTATACCCTGCCTGAAAACGGAACACCCGGCTACCTTGAACATTGGTATTACCATGACTATTCCAATGTCCGTGTATTGAGTATAAATTCTAATTCACCCTATCGCATACAGGCTCAGCTCAACTGGGTTGACAGCATTCTTAATCTGAGTTGTGCGTATACCTTGATCGATTTTGTCTTTGCTGAAATGCATCACCCTTTCAAATCAGAATTGTAGACGCCGGGTGAAGCAAATTACACAGGCGATATCGTTGAAATGATGCAAGCTTTTTCTGAAGTATGCGGCAAACCTACCATTCACTTTTTCGGTCATACCCATGCTTATTCGAGGGGCCAGTCAAGAGACCATGATCACCTATGGGTCAATGTAGCCGCATCAGGTGGCAATATTGATTATTGGGGCGAATTAAGCAACGCTGATTCAGATGAGCTTATCGTGAGCCAGGATGAGTATGGATTTGTGATGGTCGAAGTGACAGCAGGTTCCTAACCAAAATTTGTACTGAAACGACTGAGTTTCGGAGATCAGTTTAATCCGGAGGCAGCTCTGAAACGGATATGGTCACTATACGGAAGAACAATGCCGCACCCACAACGCCTTTCCCGCTTTTTCCACTAGCTACGGATACCGTTTCATCTGTATGTGTCATGCTGAAATCAGATCCATTTGCAGATTCGGATGGAGATGGCTTTGGGTCAATTTCGGGGCCCTTATGGCTGACTGGCAAAATACGGATGAACCCGCAATGGCGTTGCAGTTTATTGATGCTAATAATATCATCCTTTCTTCTTCTGATACCTTACGACACAAACAAAGTGCCTGGACACTCAAGCTGCTTACAATCCCTGTGCCTATAGGTACCAGAAGGATTAAGGCCATTTTGATGGGCACACGGACGTCCAGTGGAGACAACGAAAGCTATGTCGACAATGCTTTATGCAGATTACTGAAAGGTACCATTACCTGCAGCACCTATCAATCACCGGGCAAAATAAATGGCAGGGTCTTTGTCAATCCTGATGCCCCAGCAAACCCTGATGGAGAAAGCTGGGAGACGGCATACCGTACGCCTGGCGACGCATTTCTACAAAGCAATCAAGATACCAGTGTACATGAGATGTGGATTGCTGAGGGCACGTAACCGGTCACGACGACGACAGCATGAGACACCACCTATGATATCCGTACATCCATCGCTGTTTATGGAGGCTTTGCCGGAAATGAAATTTCAATTGACCAACGAAATCCGGCCCTATATCCCACCACTCTATCCGGCGAAATTGCAGATACAAGCTATCTCGCAGACAATGTATATCACGTCGTGTCAATTACCAACGCACTGGATACCGTGATCTTAGATGGCCTGCACATTTGCTGCGGGTATGCAGATGGTTCCGGTAACTCAACTGGTGCAGGAATTTATATAGGTGCGGACAATGAACATCCTATCATCATTCGTCATTGCACGATAGAAGGGAATCAAGCTGTAGAAAGATCTGCTTTACACAATCAGGCGATCACGGTGATTGATTCCGCTATGATTTCTAACACCGTCATCGAAGGCACTTCCGGTGGTTCCATACTCAATTCAGGTGTTGGCGCACACCTTTACCTGATCAATACTACCATAACGCAGGAATGTATCAACTGTCCTGAAGTGATCACCAACAGAGAAGGTGCAACTCTACATGTTGGTGAATCTGTCTCTATTGAAAAGGACGATGAATGGATCGCTGGTTAGCCAAATACAAGGCAATCACGGGCATACCTTCACGATGGATATTAAGGAAATACCAGAAGGGCTATACATACTGCGTATTAAATCTGCAGATCAATATTCATCGCAAACATTTGTGAAATCAAATTAATCAACTCTGTTTTCTTGACTCAAAACTGATAACTGTAGCTTACGCCAAAAACGAAACTCCTGGTCAATCCATCCGGCCTTGCTTCTCTTACGATAAAAGGAAAGCCAAGGTCAAATTCAAAATTGCTGGAGAGACCAGTCTTAACATTAATAAATACGGTGCCGTTAAGTGTCAGCCCATCTGAGCCTTCAATAACATACTGAATGCCATCGATACCTGTGTACTCATCTGCAGTGATATGGTAGATTGGCAGGAGGCCGGGTGTAAAGGTTATTTTGTCGCTCATGGGTATTGTCCTGGATACATGGAGCATGATGTCTGCCTGCCGTTGAAAAGCATTGGTGGCCTGAATGTCATTCAACATGGATCCCGCAGGAAACATGCCAGGGAAAAATGCATTCTCATTTTGCTGTAAGGGTATCTGAACGGCCAATGCCCATTGCCAGTTTACTTGTTGGTACCGAATACCTGCCAATAAATCCAATGTACCCAGACTGGACTGATAATCCATAGGCAAGGCTAAACCATCCTCCGTCCTGTCGGCTTTCATCAATGGTATTTTTACACCTCCAATAACTGTTAACTTTTGCGAAACAGCATAATTTACATTGGCAAAAATATCACCTATCCCTATTACTGAAATCCCATTGCCTTGTTGAGAAAGAAAAGTCATTTTTGAATCTATGCTCCAGCTTTTTCCAAACTTCCTGCTATACCCTATGTGCCCACCAAAGACGGTGATGCCATAATCGGCAGCGCCTACTGACATACCTGCACTGAGTTTCTGGATGAGCAATGGTGATCCATATTCAGGATTCGGTTTCAATACTTCAATCTTACACAATCCTGCATCACTGCATCCCTGAGCCTGGAGATATAGGGTGGATCCAAATAGAAAAGTAGAAAGGAAGAGCACTCTTTTACAAAATCGCATCTTATAGAATTTGAACCGTCTAAATATAGGCACTGATGTAATGAACTAGAATTTGAGCTATAAATATAGGTATTTGCATTTCAGTATGCCCATTGTTGACCTTGTTGGTATTGAAAGTCACAATGCTTATTGCTTGAAATGGAAGTGATAATAAATCCAGGACCTTGAGTCCCGAGGAGCTCTGTACCGAAAAACACACCAGGGTCCCTGAGCACAAGAAGTTTACGCATTGAAGAATACACCCGGATCCCTGAGTACATAAAAAGTCCTCATCGAAAAACACACCCGGATCCCTGAGTACAAGAAGAGTAATACTCGAAGAATACATTCCGGTCCCTGAGCTTGTCGAAGGGCACATAGCGAAAAACACCCCCACGCCGCCCTCTTCGCTGCGCGAAGAGGGCGGCGGAAAGAGCCCTCCTCTTTTCCCTTCGACATGCTCAGGGACCCGGCGGGAATTCTCCTTTCCTTTCCCTTCGACAAACTCAGGGACCCGGCGGGAATTCTCCTT
The DNA here is from genome assembly GCA_034439675.1 of Saprospiraceae bacterium. Classification (GTDB taxonomy): domain Bacteria; phylum Bacteroidota; class Bacteroidia; order Chitinophagales; family Saprospiraceae; genus Opimibacter. The sequence continues at coordinate 19,874 of JAWXAW010000046.1, forward strand.
TCCTTTCCCTTCGACATGCTCAGGGACCCGGCGGTAATTTTCCTTTCCTTTCCCTTCGACATGCTCAGGGACCCGGCGGAAATTTTCCTTTCCTTTCCC
>JAWXAW010000047.1:0-8375 GCA_034439675.1 Saprospiraceae bacterium
CTTATAAACTTATAAGCCCATAAGCCTATAAACTTATACACCTATAAACTTATAAGCCCATAAGCCCATAAGCCCATAAGCTCATAAGCCCATAAACTTATAAACCCATAAACTTATAAACCAAAACCACTACATTGTCAAATCAATGTCAACCGCAACAACCGTGACTACGCTCACAACAATTACTCCCCTTTGAAAGCTCTCGTCATATCCGGAGGAGGAGCCAAGGGGGCATGGGCAGGAGGCTTTGTTGAGTTCCTGTCAAAGGAAGCCGGGATGAACTGGGATATACTGATTGGTTCATCGACTGGGAGTCTGCTGGTGCCGCTGATAGCAGTAGATGCCTTTGAAGATCTCAAGAGAGCATACACCACAAGCCATCAAAAGGACATATTTAGTAACTGCCCTTTTCTCCTGCGCAAATCAGAAGATGGTTTTAAAGCGAGTTTCAATCACTTCCGTATTCTCCTGCAGTTTATACAAGGCCGGAAAACATTTGGGGAGAGCAGGAATCTTAAACATCTGATCAGCAGGGCATTTCCGGAGAAGACATGGGAAGCACTACAAGCTAGCGGCAAACAGGTTATTGCCACAGTGTCCAATCTCACACACAATCAGGTTGAGTATAAGTATGCCCGCGATTGCACCTATGAAGATTTCTGCGACTGGATCTGGATGTCCTGTAATCTAGTGCCTTTCATGAGTCTCGCGATCAAAGACGGATGCGAATATGCAGATGCAGGATTCGGTAATCCTATCCCTATACAGGAAGCGATTAGTCTAGGCGCTACTGAAATTGATGCCATCGTCCTCCAGCCGAGACACAAAGTCAATACTTCTCCTCCGGCCACTAATGCCTTTATGCTGATGCTCAAAACCTTCAATTTTATGCAAAACCAACTCGCTCATGATGATATCCAGATGGGCCTTTCGGAATCCCGACTTACAGGCAACCGGACCAGACTCATTCATACACCCATAGAACTCACAGACAATAGTTTCATCTTCGACCCCAGTCAAATGCTCAAATGGTGGGACATGGGATATGCACATGCAGAGAAAATGTTCAAGGATGGATTCTGGGATACAGGCCGATGATGACAACGGATCTAAACCTTTGATAGATTTGCATTATCTTTTGAACTGAAGACATTGATTCAACTCCAACTGTGAACCATATGCGCGCTGATGCTCAGTATCTTTTTGCCCGGGAAGTGGTATTTCCACCCTTACCCTTTGATATCAGCCTTAGCCTGGAGCACGTCTTCAGATTTTGGGAGGAGAAGGCAGCGAATGGATCCTCTTCTGAGCAAATTCATAGTAAGGCAGTCCTTGGTGCAGTAGCTGATTTTCCAATCCTGCGGGGATTAATCACTGACCTGGATATTGTTGAAGCGCATAGTCATGAGATCAATTTATTACTATCCGCCATCTTTCCGGATATACTTGATGATAGTGAAGCAAAATCAGCGAGTTTACCTTTTCTGCCGGTATTGTTCAATTTGTCGAAGAAACTTAAATCGATTTTTAGTAAGGCAGGACCGGATTACAAGATCAGGTTGAAGAATTTTGGAGAAGATGAATTGTACAGGTTTGCCTGTGCCCGTGTGATCGAGAGTATCTACAATGTCCCGGTGGATTTTAAGCATCCGCGTAAAGTGGATATCCCCGACCTGGAGCAAGGGTTCATGCGGCATTTCAAAGCGATCACAACAAATGATTTTTCGACGATCAAGCCAAAGGCGAATGCCATTCCACTTTCTCCGGAGGACATCCAGATGCTCATCAGCAACTGCGATGATTTTGCCTTGTGGCGAAAGATGATTCCGCCCGGTACCTATACCTATGAAGGAATTCATGTCGTTACCTTCTTTGATCAGACGCAGGAAGAATCCTTGTCTGAATTGAAGCGCCTTCTGTTGGAAAGTAATGCCCTGCAGGACCATACCATCCTTGATCAGGTTGAGCAACAACTGGCGCAGTATCTCAATATTGGAAAATTTGATATCGGGTTTGATGCCTTCGATCAAAACGGCTGCCTGATTCGAGCACTGCATGGTTCAGCGACCTCTAGCAGATTGCTGGAGGATACATTTGAATCCTCTGTTGACGATTGGTTTTGTGATCCTTCCTTTGACGGACTGCTCAAGAGAAGGGAGATCCATGCTGTCTCCAATGTGAAGGAAATGATGGCATCTCCATCTGATTTTGTCAAGCGGATGTACAACAAGGGAGTAGGAAGTTTCATTGTAGCGCCGCTGATCCTTGATAACAAGATCATCGCATTTATCGAATTGACCTCAGCACGTCACGGGGTGTTGAATTCTATGGTGGCTGCCAAGCTTAATAATGTATTGCCAATGTTCAGTATGGTGGTAGGCAGAGCGATTGATACGCACCATATGAAACTGGATGCGATCATTCAGGATAAGTTTACTTCATTGCATCCTACAGTCAATTGGAAATTTATAAAAGCTGCAGAAGCTATTTTTCAGGAGGAGCTGACTGGGAAGCCGGGTGATACAGATATTGTCTTTCAGGATGTATATCCATTGTATGGACAGTTTGATATCCGCGGCTCCTCTGATGCGCGTAATGGTACCATCCTTGCTGACCTGAAAGAACAGTTGGAGCTCGCGAGTGAAGTCATAGAGCAGGCACTCAAATTGCAGAAGCTTCCTATCTATGAACAACTTTCCTTCAGAATCAATCAATTCAAAAGTTCACTCGGCGACACCTTACGTGCTGGTGATGAAGTGAAGATCATCGACTTTGTTCGCCGCGAATTGGATCCGGCCTTCCATTACCTCATGACGCAGGACAAACTCAAGGGTGTGGTCAATCGTTACCTCAGTCAACTAGATCCGAAGTTGGGGATCGTCTACAAAGAGCGAAAAGAATATGACCAGTCTGTCAACCTGATCAATGAACGGATATCAGAGTATGTCAACCAACAGCAGGTGTTGGCGCAGGGTATGTTCCCTCACTATTTTGATAAGTTCAAAACGGATGGCGTAGAATACAATGCCTTTATCGGTCAGTCGCTGGTCCAGAACAAAGTGCTGGATCCGATACACCTTAAAAACCTGCGCCTATGGCAAATGCTGGTGGTGTGCGGGGTGGAGAACATACATCAATCGTATAAGCATGAATTACCGATGCCGTTAGATATAGCATCCCTTATCCTGGCTTATGGCAATCCTATGGCGATTCGCTTCCGACAGGATGAAAGGAGATTTGATGTAGATGGCGCGTACAATGCGCGCTATGAGATACTCAAAAAACGGATTGACAAGGCGCATATCAAGGGTTCGGAAGAGCGCCTCACCCAGCCCGGCAAATTATCGATCGTCTACAGCCAGGATTGGGAAGCAGATGAGTGGTTACAATACATCCAATACCTGCAATCAACTAATTATCTAGATACTAATCTTGAGAGTGTTCACCTCGAAGACTTGCAAGGTGCAACAGGGCTGCAGGCTTTCAGAGTGGGCTTTAGGTATGAAGAGTCGCCGGAGGAGTTGATCAGGGAGATGATGAGGGAGGTAGTTGCGTAGGGCAAGGGGCTAGCAGGGAGCAGGTCGAAGCGCAGCCTAGATCGCGCCCTGCACCGGTAGCAGAAGATATAGAGTATTTAAGAAAGTTGTGACCTTTTCTATTGGTCATTCGCAATGAAAATCAGAAACAATCAAGTCATATTTGCCGTCTTTATAATAGATTATTTGGGCAATTCCCGAGGAATTAAATCTGTATTCGCAAATTAAGTCTTCAATGGTTGAGTGTCTAAAGAATTGATTTGGATATTTACTTAGATATGTCGAATTTGTTACACTTGTTTTTTTGAAGAAGTAAACTTTGCGTTCACTTTCAGATATTTCCAGATCAATAACATTTGGCTCGAGCGTAGTACAAACAAAGCTATCAATTTGGCTTGTGTGTTTGGGGTTATTTCGGAAGTTTGATACCAAATACCATTTCTCATTTTCTTGAGGTTAGCCAAAGCCTTCGACTTCCCTCTTCTCCATTAATTCAAATGATTCAAACTTAATTTCAGATTTATTTCTAATACTCAAAATATATACAATGCTAGCCGCAAGTGCCAATACAATCATCGAAAGAACTACATTTTTAGTCATCTTTAAGGCGTAATATCTCCACTTATTAGAAATACATTTCTTACTCAGGTATGAAAAGGCACAAATCCTTTTTTGTTTTGTAACATCCACCATGCTCCGAAACCGTCATGCCAAGCTTGATAAACTAACGCATCTTTTTTATCAAGACCAAAGTAATCATCGATATCAAATATTACGGATGCACTCCAAGTTCCATCATTTTGGTTAAAATTGTAATCAAGTAATTCGACGGTAGTGTGCATGAAGCACAATATATTATCGTTAGAAATGTAAAAATAGTGAGTTTGGGAAATCGTTGCTAGGTTCATGATTTTTTTTTGTTGGCGTTAGGGCAAATATAGGAGGAGAATTTATACCAAAGAGAAGTTTAACAAATATGGATTTAACATGTTGATATTAATTGAATTTATATCATATTTGCGGTTCTTATTTGATATTCTCTTTTTTACAATTAACCTAGATGGGATTTCAAATATTTTAACTAACAAAACTTTGTTTAAAGGTAATTCCTACGCCGAATTCCTCGCCGCATTAATAATCCCCGGCATCGTCCGTGTCACCAGCTTTCTGTAGAGCGCTTTCAAGGTTTGATCATGTTCGCTATCGCCCAGGTGATTGATGTGTAGCAAGGCGTATTGCTGGATAGTCAGCAAGGGCAATACGATATCTTCCCGCAGATGGATCGATTCCCGGATAGTTTCATGACCCAACAATTGCCTTTCTCCGGTGGTTTGAATCAGAAGCTGTTGTGACCGTTCAAACTCTTCATGGATCATGTTCCAGATCTCATTGAATTCAGGATCATGCGAAAGGTATTCTGTCAGCGGGAAATAGCACTTTGCCAGTGACTGCATGCTATTACCAACCAGCGTCTGAAAAAATCTGGACTCGTGGTACAGATCTTTCACTGCCTTGTCGCGACCTGAGGAATTCAACTTTTGCAGCGCAGAACCAAAACCATAATAGCCGGGAACGTTTTGTTTCAACTGGCTCCATGATCCAACAAACGGAATGGCTCTCAGACTTTCAAGTGTCAGCTTGCCACCACCGCGCTTGTCGGGACGGCTACTGATATTGGATTCTCCGTAGTACGACAAGGTTCCGTTTTCCTGGAGGTAGGTGAGGAAATCAGGATGAGATTTTAACTCAACATACGATTGATATGCCAGATCAGCCATCTCTGTGATGAGACTCCTTTGTCCTTCAGTCAGGCCGGGTGTCCTCTGCGGATAGAGATCGTTTTCAATCCCTGAGGTGAGCAGTTGCTCAATGTTGTAGATCGCCAGATCCTTGCTCCCGAAGTTGGAACTGATCGTCTGCCCCTGTATCGTCAATTGTATTTCTTTATTCTCAATCGATGGGCCCAGCGACGAATAAAACTTGTGCGTATTCCCGCCTCCTCTTGCAGGCGGACCTCCACGACCATCAAAAAAGATCACTTTGACACCATTGGCTCTCGATATCGCAGTCACTTCTTCCTTGCAAGTATAGATGGACCAATTGGCTTTAAGGTATCCACCATCCTTGGTGCCGTCAGAGAACCCAAGCATCACCGTTTGTACTTGATCCCTCGCTTTTAGATGCAAAGCATATGGTCCAAACGAATACAATTCCTGCATCACCTCCGCTGCGGTGCCAAGATCATCAATGAATTCAAATAATGGAACTATATCAATGTCCTGTTGATCATTTCCATGGATCCACCTCATCAATATCTGAATCGAAAACACATCCAATGCATGACGTGAATTGCTGATGACGTACCGATGACATGCTTTGGTACCATTTGTCATCTGAATTTTCTTAATAGCCTGCATTGATCTGATGATATCAATCGATGTAGGGTCTGTAGTCACGGAAGCATCAATGGACCAGGTTAAGGATTCCAGGTATTCCATTTTATCATGAATACTTTTCAACCGGTACGCGTCCAATTCCTGCTGACCTGCTTTTACTAGAATCACTTCTTCGACCAGCGCCTCGTGCTTGCGACTTTCCTGACGGATGTCGAGTGAAGCAAAATGAAATCCAAACAGGGTTACTTTTGTGATAAAGTCATCTAACCCATTAGCAAACAGGTTATCATGCTGCTCTTTAAGTATAAGTCGCAATGCACGCAGCTCTTCAGCCAGTGCATCTGGTCCGCTATATCCATTGACATCGTCAAATAATGTCTTGCCTAATTTTTCTCCAATGGCCGTGATTTGTTCATACACCCGCTGAAAGGTGAGACGCCGGCGCAGTTTATGAACATCCGCTATGTAACAATTGAGAATCGCTTTGCGCAACTGAGCTGCGGTCTCCAATGTAATCTCCGCTGTTACATTCGGATTGCCGTCGCGATCACCTCCCGGCCAGAAGCCAAGATCAATGAGGTCTTTACGTGGTAGAGGTATCTGAAGGGTGTCTTCAATCTTGGTCACGATCTCCGGTACGGCATCATAGAATACTTTTCGCAAAAACCAGATCAGGCTTTTCGCTTCATCCAGCGGCGTCGGTTTTGTACGATTGACAAACGGAGTTTTACCTAATTGAAGCAGCAGGTCATTGACTTCGAATATCCGGTTGTCTCTAATCGCTGACGATAGATCAGTGATGATCCCCAGCACTGTACCCGGATAAAATTGTGTCGGATGCGCAGTGAGCACTATGCGCAGACGATATTCCTCGAGCTTGTGAAGTAATGATTCGCTCAACCCATTGGATTGAGCTTTGGTGACCATATCATATACCGTCCCCGGACCGTCCAGATCATTTAGCTTATCAAAAGCAGCTTCTTCGACTGCATCAAAGAGCACAACCTGCCGCTCGATGTATTTGATAAAATTGAAAAGGAGATCTGTCTTCTCGTTTTCTTCAGCACCGGTTAGATATTCCTCAAAGAAAGCATCGATAATCTCTTTCGGACTCCCTCCTTTATGGTAACTCGTCTGACAGAGTTCGGACAGCAATGGTAAAAGGATCCCTGTCTGATGGATGAGATCAAAGGGCAGTCTTAGAAACAAGCTATTGAACAGGTGGTACTTCGTCCCCACATGCCTGTCAAATTTTTTAAGCGCGGTCTGATCCATATGTCTTTCAAAGATACCAGCGATTTCCGTTACATGGCTGTAACTTGCGGCAACAAATGGATTGGGATTCAACGATAAAAGGGTTTATAACATACCTCACATTAGAAAAGGGGTTGTCCGGCCACAGCATTGAAGCCTATGCCAGGGATGTCCGACGCATTGCTTTGTACATGACAAAGGATCTTGGTGTCAATTCACCTACTGCTGTTACGTCTCATCAGATTGAACAGTTTCTGCATGTACTCAACGAAGTGGAGATCAGTCATCGAACACAGGCCAGGATGTTGTCCGGAATTCGTGCTTTCTATCAATACCTGATCCTGGAAGACATGCTCGCTGCTGATCCGACTGAACTAGTCGATAGCCCAAAGACAGGTCAGTATCTTCCTGAGGTCCTCAGTTATGAAGAAATCCGTCGCATGATCGACAGTATCGACAAGAGCCATCCGCAAGGTGTGCGCAATGTCGCCATCATCGAGACATTGTACGCCTGCGGACTTCGTGTTTCAGAACTCACAGGATTACGCATCAGTAATGTCTATCCCGATATGCAGATCATCCGCGTCATCGGAAAGAATAATAAAGAACGCCTCGTACCCATCGGACAGGAAGCCCTTCTCCAGATCAAGATGTACCTCGAAGGTGATCGCAACCGCATGATGAATATCGACAGCACATCGAAAGACATCCTGTTTCTCAATCGCCGCGGCAAAAAATTATCCCGCGTCATGATCTTCAATATCATCAAAGACACCGCTTCACTTGCCGGCGTCACCAAGACGATATCACCGCACAGTCTGCGACACTCCTTTGCCACACACCTCGTCGAAGGCGGCGCTGATCTTCGCGCCGTGCAGGAGATGCTTGGTCATGCGTCCATCACCACCACTGAGATATATACACATCTCAATGCCGATTATTTGAGAGAAACGATTAATGCGTTTCATCCACTTAATCGAGGGTTTGAGTAAAGAATTCCGAGAAAGCGGGTCCCTGAACTTGCCGAAGGGTAGAAATCAAATAATTTCCCCCGCTCCTTTGCGCCATGGGGCCAGGAGCCCCGGCGCAAGGGAGCGAGAGGAGGTACTCCCTGAATTCCCTTCGACAAGCTCAGGGACCCGATAGATGGGGAGCGAGAGGAGGTACTCCCTGAATTCCCTTCGACAAG
>JAWXAW010000048.1:0-20788 GCA_034439675.1 Saprospiraceae bacterium
ATATGTAGGGGTTCAAAATATGTAGGGGTTCAAAATATGTAGGGGTTCAAAATATGTAGGGGTTCAAAATATGTAGGGGTTCAAAATATGTAGGGGTTCAAAATATTGAACCCCTACATATTTTGAACCCCTACACCCCTACGAACCCCTACGAACCCCATACACCTACGAACCCCTACATTCGATCGTAAATGCTGTTAATATGTAGTTTTGCCCCCTGATGGGAAGAAAAAATAAGCTCAAAAGGTTTGCTGAAGTAGCCGCCTTTCCAAATGTCTATGAGGTTGATCCTGCTCAGGAGTCCTTTCTCTCTAACCAGGAAGGTATGAGCAGGGATCTGAGAGGGCAATGGGCAAATACCCAATTTCGCAACGACCAACCGGTAGTGCTTGAACTGGCTTGTGGCAAGGGAGACTACACAGTAGCCTTGGCCAAAGACCATCCGGAGCAAAACTATATTGGGGTGGATATCAAAGGGGCGCGTATGTGGAAAGGTGCCCGCGAAGCCCTTGAATTATCTATGCAAAATGTTGCCTTTCTCCGGACCAGGATTGAATTTATTGATCGATTTTTTGCACCGGAGGAGATCTCTGCCATATGGATTACTTTTCCTGATCCTTTTGAAGGCAAGGTTACCCGACGGTTGATGGCTGCTCCTTTTCTGGAGCGGTATCGCCATATTCTGAAACCTGGCGGTATCATCCACCTCAAGACTGATTCACCTCTCTTATATGAATTTACCCTTGAGGTCATCCACAGTGATCCCCGTTGTCATGTCCTTTATGCTAATCCCGACATCTATAGTGCCCCTCTTGATTTTCCGGAGCTCGAGCATAAGACGTATTACGAGATCAAGCACCTGGGGATAGGGCGGACGATCAAGTATGTTCAGTTTACTATCGTGTAAGAAGGTGAGAGAGTATGAGAGTACCCATGATGCTCGTTTTTTTTGCAGGTGCTTCACTGCCTGCATCCCAGGGCACCCTGATGGTGTATCCCAGGGCTGCACCCCGGGTTGATGGATGACGGCCTTTCAGGCGTTTCGCTCTTCATGCTTCGGCTACCTTTAGACGCTCAGCACACCGCTTTTCACTCTTCACTCGGTTGCTGAGCTGTAGCACATGGATGCGCGTAAGTAGGTCGAAGCATCACTCTTCATTTTTCACTTAAAAATGTTTCCACCCCTGCGCCGTCACCGGATGTATCTGTCCTCCCGACGTATGTAACATAATACCATCTTCCTTAGGCACCATCTCCCCAATGATGTAGACGCTGTCCATAAACCGGATCTTTTCCAGATCTTTTGGATCTACCGTAAAAAGTAATTCATAATCTTCGCCACCACTCAAAGCGCAAGTAATGGGATCCATCTGGAACTCAATCGCCTGCAAGCGCGCTTCGTCATGAATCGGTACTTGTGCCTCTTCAATAAAGGCACCCACACCCGATGCCTTGCAGATATGCATCAGATCAGAGGCAAGTCCGTCTGATATATCAATCATGGCTGTCGGTAACAAGCCACTCTTTTCAAAATAACGGACAGCTTCGAGCCTGGCTTCCGGTTTCAACTGACGACCAACGAGGTACTTCTTTTCTCTGAGTTCAGGTTGCATATCGGGCGCTGCAAGAAATACCTGTTTTTCTCTTTCTAATATCTGCAGTCCGAGATACGCAGCCCCAAGATCTCCGGTCACGCACAATATATCTCCAGCTTTTGCACCACTGCGATAGGTGATTCGATCAGCAGCAATACTCCCCACCGCAGTAACTGAGATCGTCAATCCTCTTGGTGAAGATGTTGTATCCCCCCCTACGAGATCTACTTCATAAGCTTCACACGCGATGCGTATCCCTTCATACAACTCATCAATAGCCTCTACTGAAAACCGGTTGCTGATCGCGATCGATACGGTGATGTGCTTCGGTATCGCATTCATCGCACAGATATCTGACAGATTAACGATGACAGCTTTATAGCCGAGATGTTTCAATGGATGATACATCAGGTCAAAATGAATTCCTTCCACAAGCAAATCCGTCGTGACGATCACAGGCTGACCTCCGTAGTCAAGCACGGCTGCATCATCACCGATTCCTTTCAGGGTATCCTGACGTTGTATTTTAAATTGAGCCGCGAGATGATCTATCAATCCGAATTCACCAAGCTGGCCGATGTCTGTATGTGGGGTCTGTTGCTCACTCATTTGGTTATGTATAAAGTATTTGAATAAAAGGGTTATGGGCTTATGGGCTTATGAGCTTATAAAGCTTATAAAGCTTATTAGTTGATGGGTTGATGGGTTGATAAGTTGATGGACTGATGATGTCATGTTGTTTCGGCAATTCTAATTACTGTTTCATTGCATCACGAGTCTGTAGTCTAAAGTCTATCGTCTATCGTCCCACTAAAGTCTATCGCCTATCGTCCCAGATGCAGACTATATACTCTTGATCAACTCAGGATCCACATGCTGCCACAATCCTTCTTCCGGAAGAGGGGCAATGATTTTTTTGTACTCGAGTTTAGCGGGATGCTGAAAGTGTAATTTGTATGCATGCAGATCAATGGCCCCATCGGGATTGGTGCGCTTTGATCCGTACTTGATATCTCCACGAATCGGAACACCCAGAGCGGATAGCTGAGCGCGGATCTGATGCTTTCTCCCGGTGATCAGGTCGATGCGTAGTACCATAAAATTTTCAAGTTGTTGAATCACCTGGTAATCCAGGATCGCCTCATCCGCTCCAACTTTTGGTTCGTCGCTTGTGTAAGTGATATTCTGCTTGTTGTCATAGGTGAGGTAGTGACGAATCTGCCCTGCAGATGGTATTTCTGCGGTAGGAACGATCCCCAGGTATATCTTCTTCACTTTGTGTTCTTCCCATTGTTTCGAAAGGGCTGCTGCAGCATCTTTGGTCTTGGCAAAAAGTAAAACACCACTCACACGTCTATCCAGGCGATGGACGACATAGAGATCGCGATGAGCATAGGCCATCGCCATGACATGGGCATTGCTGTCACCCGTTTGATCCTGTTGAGTCGGAAGGCCTGCGGGTTTATTGAGCGCGATGAGATGATGATCCTTGTAGAGGATCAGTTCACTTATTCTTTTCATGCTCTTTCTTTACCTCCTCATGATCAATAAACAGATCCGGTTCCTGCGGAGGTGGAAGCGGCTTTGGCTGGCGCAAAAAGAAACGGTAAAACAAGTAAACCGCCAGGAGAAGGATGATAAATTTCATGTGCGTGTCATGTTGATGACGTGGCAAAGATACTACTTTTAAAAGGCAGAGACCATGCTTCGACCCAGCACGAATAGCCATGGAAAAGTTAGAAGGAATTGTCAGAGCTGATTTTTTAGTCAGGGGCGTATTGCATCCGCCCCTGACTAAAAAATCAAAGTTGTCGGGGGCGGATGCAATACGCCCCTTACAGTCGCTCCTGATATGCCTTCTCGAGTGTCTGAAGGAACACCTTACTATCCTGCGCACCCGAGACCCTATATTTCCGGTCAAAAACAAAGAAAGGAACACCCCGCAGACCCAATTGCTCTGCTTCGCGGATGTCTGTACGAACATCCTCTGTGTAGGCTCCTGATTCAAGCGCAACCTTTAAGGCAATGGGATCCAATCCGATTTCCTTTCCAAGTTCGATAAGAACGGAATAGTCATCAAGATTTTTTCCTTCATTGAAATAGGCGGAGAAAAGTTTTTCTTCAGCTGCATCTTGTTTGCCATGGACTTTGGCGAAGTGGGCGAAGCGATGGGCGTTGAAGGAGTTGGCGACAATAGTTTTGTCAAAATTATAGGTGAGGCCTACTTGTGCAGCCATGCCTGTGACGTATTCATTCATGCGCTTAGCTTCTTCCACAGAGATCCCTTTGTGTTCGGCGAGAAACTGGTTTATATTTTTCCTGGGATCGGTGATCATATCCGGAGAGAGCTGATAACTCTTCCAGGTAATGTGGACATCCTCTTTGTTTTCAAATTGGGCCAGTGCCGCTTCAAACTTTCGCTTGCCGATATAACAAAACGGGCACATGATATCACTCCAGATTTCGATTAGCATTTTATGTTGGGTTGTGTCTAATGGTCTGAGCTGATCCGCTACGCCGGATTTTAACCTGGTGACTTGTGCCTGGGTAGAAAAACCAAAGGTTATTAAACATAGGATCAGTACTGACTTCAAAGGCATATAAAGAATTTCATTTTAATCTAGCAATAACGATTCCGGGTAATAAAAGTTTAATCATAAAGTATATCTACTATCCTTATGTTAAGGTCAAAGATCTGATGTTCATTGAATTGAGGTAGCCTCTAGATAGGAACGTTTCCATCTGTCAAATACAATCCGAGGAAATGTGATGTAACCATCACAAAAAAAAATCTGCACTAAACAAATGGTTTTTGAGGTCATCAAACTTAAAACGGCATACGACGATCTGAATTTCATCCGACTTCAAGGTTGTTGAGAATGGAAAAGGTCTCCAAATCAATCCACTCCCCATTTTTCATCTCACATTCCCGCATCCTGCCTTCATATTCGAAACCCAATTTTTGCAGCACCTTTTTTGAATTTTGATTTTCAGTTTCCACATACCCATATATCCTGTGCAGCTCCATTTCTTCAAATGCATATCTGATGATCACCGAAGCTGCCTCAGGTATATACCCTTTGCCCCAATACGCCGGCAATAACCAAAAACCAATCTCCGCACGATGATGCACGGGATGAATATCATTGAATCCGATAGCACCATAAAAATGTTGATCGCCCGGATCGCATACCGCCCACCATTGACCCGTTTCATCTTTTTCGATGGTGGCATACCAATCCATTTGCACCTTTGTCTCCTCAAGAGTGGAAAATGATACGCCATAGTACCTGATCACCTCAGGATGCGACAGTCCTTTGAAGACATGATGTACATCTGATTCCCTGATAGGGCGTAGAAGCAGGTTTTGTGTTTTCATCGTATCATACTTTAAGGGGCTGAACCCCTTTCCTAATAGAACGCCCCTTCAGGGCTTTTTCTGCGAACCATGTTGCTGCGCCTCCGCTTCCGCCTCCCTGAGCTATCACCCAAAGTTGAGATATGACGGCCTTTCAGGCCTTAACCTTTTCATGCTTAGCCTCAGCCTTCGCCTTTTTCCTTGCTTCGACCTGCTTCCTGCCTTCCCGCCACCCTTACGGGGCGGGATCTTCGCTATGCTTCGACCTGCTTCCTATCTCCTACTTCCTATCTCCTACTTCCTATCCCCTATCTCCTTACTTACCTCAAATTACAAATTTTTAATATTAGAACTTTCCCTATATTTCGCCTTCATTTCACCCTATCCCTTACGATCCATGATACAACATACCATCATCTCATCCCCTATTGGCCCCATTTATATTGAAGGATCTGAAAAAGGCGTCAGCCGCATCAGTTTTCGACCCGAAGATACCCATGGCGAACAATCGGAAATACCAGCCTGCCTCCAGGACTGCGCAGACCAGCTCGCCGCCTATTTCGCAGGCACCTTAAAGGAGTTTGATCTTAAATTTGATTTCGGAGACGCCCCTGAGTTTCATATCGAAGTATGGAAGATGGTCAAACTCATCCCCTACGGCCGTACCCGCACCTATACCGATATAGCAGACATCATAGACCATCACAATGCCGTCAGAGCAGTAGGCCATGCCAACGGACTTAATCCACTACCTATCGTCATTCCCTGTCACCGTGTCATTGGAAAAGATGGCAGCCTCACCGGCTACGTCTACGGACTGGAAATGAAAAGATGGCTCCTCAGCCACGAGTCACCGGGACAATATATGAAGCAGTCGGATTTGATGAGTGTCCTGGACCACATCTGATACCACCCTGTAAGCGCATCTCTTTTATATAAAAACAAAAGGCCTTTCCGTACCCCGGAAAGGCCTTTTTATTTTCAGTCAGCCGCATTATTTATTTCGCAGCAACAAGATCACGCGTGAATAGATTGCTTTCTCCGTCCGAAGTTCGATGAAGTAACTGCCTTCGGTGAGATGAGCTACGTCAAAGGCATATTCATTTCGACCGGTTATACCACTCACGTCTGCAGATTTCACTGTTTGCCCCATGGTATTGACCAGTCGCAAATGCACATCTTGCTCCTTAGAGGTTGTAAAGGATAGATGCAATGTTTCACTTACCGGGTTTGGCCAGAAAGAGACTTTTTGCAAGTTGCCTTCGATGTCAACAGGTTTGTTGGCCTGCAATATTTCTATGGAAGGCTTAGCATCTGTTTCAATTGCACCCGGATGGTTGATCACAAATCCTTGCAGCGGATCTTCACAATCCAGGGTAGCCGTACATACAGTCTCACAACCATACGAATCCGTCACTGTCAGACTGATATCCACAGGTGAAAATCCAATATAAATCGTAATCTGCGATGTACCCTGACCGGATTGCAACAGATAATCATCTCCATCAATCGCCCACACATAGGTGTAAGGCGCAACACCATCCGTGACGATCGCTGAAATCACCACACCATGTGTACTACACTCTACCGGTGGAGGTAAGAGGATCGCACATTCAACAAATGTATTTGGGGTCCAGCGGATGAGCTGTTCTGCCTGGGATAAATTGCCACAGGCATCCATAGCTACCCACAACCTTCTCACGATAAACTGACCAGGCTGATTACCGGGAAGAATGGTCTCCGCGAAAGTGACAGAGACTGGCTGTGCTGTATCCTCGGCCAAGATCGAAGGTACAGCAGGTAATGGAGCACAGGTGAGATTTATATTTTCCGGAACACCCGATATCACTGGTGGCAAATCATCAATCACATCTATACTAAACGTGATCACTGTTGCATTACCGCAGACATCTGTTGCTACCCACGTATAGATACGCCGCTCATAGTAGCCTGCAGCTACACAATCGTCAGTCAGGATAGATTGGAGCGTAAATACCGGGATGATCTGCAGATCACATTCATCTTGCACATAGACACTTCCATCATCCAATGCATTGAGCTGCTCCATGATACCTGTCTGTGACAGCCATACTTTGTTGTTTTGGTTATCAAGGTACCTGCGTATGACCGACCATGTTGGAATCAGGATTTCAGGTGCTTCTGTATCATTGAGCACGATCGTCTGTTGTATTTCAGACACATTGCCACAGAGGTCTTCTGCGGTCCAGGTGCGCCTGATGACGAGGCCATCTCTGCATTCAGTCTCCAGCGTATCCTGCACCATCGTTACCGGCACGTATCTGTCAGCGCAATCATCATAGGCGGTTACCTCAGGGAGACTGAGATCATCGCACAATTCTGCTACAACGCCTTCGATCACCGGTCCTGAACCATCACCGACATGAATGAGCTGGGTTCTGTTGGTAGAATTGCCACAGGCATCTATTGCATTTATTCTGCGAAGGATATCATATTCATATTCACAATCCCCGGCAATGAGGCTATCGATGCTGGAAATGATAATTTGTTGACAATTGTCCGTCGCGATGATTTCAGGTAGGGCATCATCACAGTCGATAGTTACTTCATCCTTAAATCCTGGAAATTCAGGTGCAGTTTCATCCACGATGTTTATGCGGGCGGTAAGCAAACTGTTGTTCCCGCATATATCTGTTGCCGTCCATTCCAGGATCAGTGAGGCGATGATGCCCGTAGTAGCACAATCCCCACTGGCGATCAGTCTTTCCTTGAAGGTGACAGAAAGACCTTCACTGCAAGCATCTACTGCATGCACATCTTCCACACCAAAGGAGGTATACTGATCTACATCTGTTGTGCAATCAATCGTCAGGACATCTCCTGGTTCGAGTGCAGCAAGGATGGGATTGACAAATTCCATTTCCGGTGCAATATTATCATCTGGCAACAGAATGACTGTATCCCTGACCACATTACCACAGGGATCAAAGCCTTCATACGTACGTCTGATTGCATTCCCGGTGCCGCATGGATTAGGCACCTGAACGTCCCAGAACTTATAATTGCCGTCTCCGCAATTGTCGATGACTTCTATTTCAAGGAGAGCAGGATCACCTACACAAGTGATTTCAGGAACACCGATGATCACAGGTTCTTCATCATCAATGAGTATGGCTTCAATGGTGAGCACCGTTTGGTTTCCACATGCATCAGTACCGGTCCATTGATAGGTTCTCAGCTCTGCGTATCCACTAAATTCACAATTACGTGCTATGATAGTGGACTCCGTAAATGTGATCGTCGGGCTGTTACCACAAGCAGGAGGACTCATGACGGAGCCTGCATGTAAGGACTCATAAAATGCAGGTATACCGCCATCATTACAGGAGTATTCAAAACTTGTACTCTGACTGATGCCGGCCAGTTGTGGTGGCGTCAGGATGAGCACAGGTCCAGTTTCATCTTTCAGGGTGATATATTGAACTGCTGTTGACACATTACCGCACAGATCGGAAGTGGTCCAGGTCCGAGTGATGATCTGACCATCTTGGCAGCCGGGAAGAGGTTGTGACTGCACCATGGAGATATTACATGCACAGAGGCATTCATCAGTAGCGGTTACGATCGGAGGTGCAGGAATGGCATCACAGCTTACCATGGTGTCTGCAGGAATTCCTTCGAAGACAGGAGGTACTTCATCTACTAACTCGAGGAATACAAATGCAGTACTGCTGTTACCACATGCATCGGTAGCCGTCCAGTTGAGACGATATCGGTTGATATACCCATCGGTAGCACAGTCGCCTTCATCGAGTAGCATGTCTGTAAAGCTGACTGTCACGGTGCCCGCACAATTGTCTGAAGTGGTGATACTGCCGGCACCCAATTCAGGGATTTCCCATGCAGGATCTTGTCCGAAACACTGTACCTCTACAGTACCACCATTTGGTATTCCCTGGAGCAATGGATCAGCAAAGGTGATCACTGGAGCCGTGTTATCAAATACGGTGATGATTTGTGCACAGGTGGAAGAGTTGCCGCATGCATCAGTCGCTCTGTAGGTTCTCGTCACCACGAACCTGTTGATGCAGGTCTGATTACTAATCACATCACTGACAAAAGTCACGGTAGTCGTCCCACCACAGTTGTCAGAGGTGATGACACTGCCTGGACTAGGCGCTGGTACCAGGCTCGCACACTGTACGGTGACATTGGCAGGACATGTGATTGTCGGAGCTGTGTTGTCAAATACGGTGATGATCTGTGCACAGGTAGATGAATTGCCGCATAAATCTGTTGCTCTGTAAGTTCGGGTCAGCGTAAAGCGATTAGGGCAGGTCTGATTTGAAATCACATCGCCCACATGGGTGATTGCTGCGGTACCTGAACAATTGTCTGTTGCCGTCACGAGAGCAATATTAGGCACCGGCACAAGGCTCGCACATTGTACGGTGAGATTGGCAGGGCAGGTCATCATCGGTGGTGTGTTGTCAAACACCGTGATGATCTGAATGCAGGTAGCTGAATTTCCACACAAGTCTGTAGCTCTATAGGTACGGGTCAGTGTATATCTGTTAGGACATGTTTGATTTGAAATCACATCGCCGACATGCGTTATGACTGCAGTGCCTGTACAATTGTCAGTCGAAGTTACAAGCGCAATATTCGGTGTTGGAACTAAAGCAGCACACTGCACGGTGACACCTGCAGGACATGTGAGCATCGGTGGGGTATTATCAAATACGGTAATGATTTGTGTGCAGGTAGACGTGTTATTACAGCCATCTGTTGCCCGATAGGTACGGGTGATCGTGTACCTGTTTGGACAGGATTGATTGGAAATCACATCTCCAACAAACGAAATCGTCGCAGGATTACCGCAATTGTCTGTTGAAGACACCAGGGATGTATTTGATGGAGGTACTAAAGCTGCACATTGAACAGTAACATTTGCCGGGCAGGTGATTTGAGGAACGGTATCATCATTTAAAATAGTACCTGTTCCATCAAGTGTAGCTCCGTTTCCGCTAAAAGTAATCGCACGTCCATTTGTATTTAGACTACTCAACCTTGATAGAAATGTTTCGTTAGGTTCAATAAAACAATCCCCTACGAGTGAAACCTGGATGGTTCCTTGTTGTACTCCGGCGGAGAGTGTAGTTGTTCCTGAGGCAAGGAGATAATCATTATTGACGACAGTAGCCGTTACATCGATGGTGGTGTAATTAAAAACCACATTGGCATCCGATGGATTACTCATATTCACGTTAAAGGTGATCACTGGATTGGAGCCTGTACAGCCTTCTGCAAGTGACGGATTGGATATCGTAATGATCGCACTGTCGTCATTGGTGATCGTACCGGTACCACTGCCATCCAGTATGGAGGCATTGACCGGATTAGACAAGGTCATGATGACGGTTTCGTTCAATTCTACTTTATTATCACCATTGACGAGTACGGTGATCGTTTGTGTGAATGCACCACCCGCTGCAAAATTGAGTGTACCACCTGCGAGCGGTTGATAATCCAGATCGGCAGTTGTGGCTGTGCCACCGGTGATAGCGTAATCAATTGAACATGCGTTGGCATTGACGGTGCGGGTGACGGTGAAAACAAGATTCGAAGTGCCTGCATTTCCTTCTACTACTGTTGGATCGTCGATTGAAAACTGCGTATTGACAATATTGATCGCATAATCTTCTACCTCACCATCAGCAGCAGCACCGGTAAAAGATAGTCCGGACGCAGTACTGATTCTGAAACGTCCAAAAGAATTTCCAAGAGATGCACTGCCGGGAACTGCAAAACTTAAAGCATTATTACCCGCCACTACAGCTTGATTAGTGAATATCTGTTCTCCTGCGTCTGCCCAATCTCCATCTCGACTGAAATCAACCCATGCATTCAGCACACCTGCGGCAGAAGCACTCACGGTAATGTTGGCAGTTGTATTGATGACGATTGCGCTTGGAAGCGTCACCCCATCTTCATCTGCTCCATCTCCTGTTGCGGTTGCATCCGGTTGTCCATTAAGGTCAGCATCAACTGTCGCGCCTAAACGCAGACCACCGGGCAGCAGTGTATGTCTTGGACCGTTGTTGGCAAGCAAGGTTGGATAAGTGCCTGCAAAACCTGATTGTGCAGAGGTCGGTGCATCACCCCAGTCTAATTCGTCATTTAAGAGTGTGCCTGTTTGCGGTGATCCGGCTGTAGTAACACCTGCTGGTGCACCGGTAATCGATCCCAGGGATACCGTAAATGATTCATCCGTTTCTATGTTCAGATCACCTATTCCTAGAATGGTGATCATCTTGACTTCGCCCGCATTTCCGGTGAATACAAGAGAGCCATCGTTATCTACATAATCATTATTTGCTGTTGTTGCTGTTCCATCGTTTGTAGCATAGGCGAGGTTAAATCCTCCTTGCACCGGATTGTTAAGCGTAGCATTGAAGACAAATGGAGTATTCCCGCTATTACCCTCTGGCAAAGATTGTGTGCCGGTCAATGTGACCATGGCAGCATCATCATTTGTAATTGTACCGGTGCCCGTGCTTGTTCCTAAAGTCACATTTCTTCCGGAGGCATTAAGCGTATTGAGTCCTACATTAAATATTTCCGCATTTTCAACTTTGTTGTCATTGTTGATGGTAACATTCACGGACTGAGCAGTAGTAGAGCCTGCACTGAAAGTCACGATCTGATTCGTGATCCCGTTGTAGTCATTATCGGCGGTAGTTGCAGTACCATCTGATGTTGAAAACTGTACTGTCACCGCGACATCAACAGGATTACTTAACGTCACTGAAAAAACCTGGGGTGTTAGATTTTCTGCCTGGCTTACATTGCCGGCAATCGCCACGACCGCTGAGTCATCATTGGTAATGGTACCTGTTTGTGGGGAGCCGACTTTAGTGATTGCCGCTGCTTGTGTAGATGAGGTTGCTGAGATCGTACCCAATGCGACTGTAAAGGTTTCGTTCAACTCAACCTTATTGTCCCCATTGACCAATACGGTAATTGTTTTTGATTCTCCTGCTGTTCCGGTAAAAACGAGTGTACCATCATTGTCTACGTAATCGTTGTCGGCTGTTGTCGCCGTACCATTATCAGTCGTATACGCAACCTGGAAGCCATCCTGCACTGCAGCGCTCAATGTAGCCGTGAACGTGTAAGAGATCGTGCCGGCATTTCCTTCGTTTTGTGCACTACCACCTGTTAACGTAAGAGTTGCAGAATCGTCATTATTGATTGTACCGGTGCCCTGGGCATCTGCCACACCTGCTCCTACCACATTGGTGAGATTGACGAAGAAAGTCTCGTTGTCTTCTACGGTGAGGTCACCATTCACGGTGACATTAAACGTGTAAGTCGAATTTCCATCCGCAATCGTTTGACCTAACAGCACATTAGATACATAATCGTTATTGCCTGTTGAAGCGGTATTGTTTTGTGTGGCTATATCAAAAGTTACCCCACCTGGACCTGCAGGTGTATTTAGGCTGACTGTGAAAGTGAACGTCGTTGTTCCGGCATTTCCTTCAGCTAATGTCACATCATTGATCGAAATGGCTCTGTCCAAAATTTGTACCTGGTAATCTTCCACTTCTCCATCTGCAGTCGTACCATTAAAACTCAGCCCACTAGCAGTAGATATACGAAAGCGCGCAAACGAAGTACCCAAAGAAGCTCCGGACGGTACTGCAAAACTTAATGCATTATTGCCTGCGACAACCGCCGTGTTTGTAAATATTTGCTCACTTGCATCACTCCAGTCACCATCGCGGTTGAAATCCAACCATGCATTTAATATACCTGCTCCTGAAGCATTGACTGTGATATCCGAATTTAATCCGGTGATAAATGAAGCAGGCAAAGTGACTCCGTCTTCATCAGCACCATCTCCCGTAGAGGTTCCATTTGGTTGTCCGTCTGCGTCTGCATCGACTATGGTGCCAAGGTGAAGTCCTCCTGTAACTAGTGCATGCCTCGCGCCATTATCAGCAAGTAAGGTTGGATACGTACCTGCAAAACCGCTTTGAGCTGCAGTAGGAGCATCTCCAAAATCCAATTCGTCATTCGTAATGGTACCAGTCTGAGGTGACCCCACAATCGTGACAGCTGCAGGCGCGCCGCTAAGGCCGGTAATTGCAGTTGTAAATGTTTCATTTGGCTCAATAGTGAGATCTCCATTGATGAGGACCGTAAATGTCTTGGTTTCACCGGGAGTACCTGTGAAGACAACTGAATTGTCATTGTCCACATAATCATTATCAGCAGTAGTTGCAGTACCATCGTTTGTTGTATAATTTGCTGTGAATCCACCTTGCACTGCATTATTTAATGTTAGCGTGAATATCATCGGAGACGTGCCCGAATTTCCTTCGTTGACTGCAATTCCACCACTCAGTGTCACTGTCGCAGCATCATTATCATTGATGGTACCTGTTGCATTCGCCAAACCTAAGGCCACATTTCGTCCGCTGGCAGCCAGCGTTCCAATCGACACTGTGAATGTTTCATTATTTTCTACAATCGCATCATTGATTGTAGCCACCGACACATTTTGACTGGTGGTGGTGTTGGCTGCAAAGGTGACCGTTTGATTTACAATCGCTGTGTAATCACCTGGAGCCACAGCAGTCACGTCTGCAGTATTAAACTGAACAGTAACGGCCACGTCTACAGGATTGCTGAGGGTTGCGTTAAACGTAATGGGGTTGCCTTCAATATTTGATGCATTTCCTGTCAGGGCGACAATGGCTGCATCATCATTGAGGATCGTGCCCGTTTGTGGCGAGCCCGCCGTCGTAACTCCACCCGGTCCGCCGGTGATGGCACCAAGGGCCTCAGTAAACGTTTCATCCAACTCCACTTTAGTATCCCCGTTGACCAGCACCGTGATCGTTTTCGTTTCTCCTGCAGTACCTGTGAAGCTGAGAGAGCCATCATTATCGGTATAATCGGCATCTGCTGTAGTCGCCGTACCATTATTTGTGGTATAAGCCACAGAAAAACCACCCTGTACCGGATTGTTAAGCGTGGCGGTAAAGGTAAATGTGGTCGTGCCTGCATTTCCTTCGTTCTGTGCCGTACCGCCAGACAGAGTCACCACGGCGGCATCATCATTGATAATCGTACCAAGCCCGCTCCCATCGCTGATCACAACGCCTGATGGTGCACCAGAAAGCAGGACGTTGAAGGTTTCGTTTGCCTCTACCATGGCATCATGATTGACCAAAACGGTAACAGTTTGTGTAAGGCTACCTCCGGCAGTAAACGTCACTGTCCCGCCACTAATGGCTGTAAAATCAGAAGGACTGACTGCAGTTCCATTTGCAGTGTTAACCGTCAGGTTGAAGGCTTCATTCGTATTACTTCGTGTCACGGTAAAATTGAAACTAGTCGTTGACCCCCCGGTGCCTTCAACTAAAGCCACATCATTAATGGTTACGATAGTTGGTAACTTAAAGCCGAAATCAAGCGAGAGATTCGTGTTGTTATCTGCATCACCATCCGTGATGGGTTCTCCTCCAAAGGTCAATGTAATCGCTGAAGAAGCCACACCAAATCCGGAGACTGCATCACCATTGTCATCACTATTGACATCATTGTCCGGATCAGGTGCACCACCTACCGGGCTGCTTATGAGAGCGGCCATCAGGCCATTGTCATAGAGCGCACCTCCTGGATTGAAATTCGATGGGGCGATTTCTACGAGGTAATCACCAGGGCATATTGGTGAAAATGTATACAAACCACCTCCAGCGGTTGACAGGGTAGTGATTGCGGCCCCATCTCCAGCATCAAGTACACCATCACCATCATCGAAGTATAAGCGAAGGAGTACCGCATCTATACCTGTATCACCGGCATCAAAAACCCCATTGATATTATTGTCTTTATAGACTAGATTTCCAAGCGTGAGACCGGACACCGGAGTCAATGTGGGCGATGGATTGGCAGCAGGATTAGAAGGCTCATCGGTTAGTACCGTAGTAAAGTTGGAGCCCGATACCGAACTTTGATTACTGATGTCAGTAGGTACAGTGCCATTGGGACACACATTGGCATTAACATCAACCTCATACGTGATGACGATTGTTTTCCCATTAGGCAGTGTGAATCCTGAAGAAGGAAATGTTTGTGCGGTCAGTTTATGATGACCAATGGCAAACAAACTCAGGATGATGAGGACTTGCCAAACTGAAGGGTTCATAATTTTCATAAAATCTATTTTCAATAAGTTGGGATAGTATAGATATTTCATTTTATAGTTTTCAAGGCGTTATTGAACATGAATTTTCACTGTTGTTGAGTTGGTTTGCATATCAGCATCAGTGATCGTATAGGTGAATGTATCATTGCCGGTAAAACCATTGGGTGGTGTGTACGTAAATGAACCATTCGTATTCACTGAAACTATTCCCCCCTGAGTACTTATTGCACTAAAGGCAGATACTATAAGACCCGGAATATTGTCATCAAAATCATTTACAAGTACCCCTGTTCCGACAGGAACATTTAATACCATGTTTAATGTGGCTAAATAGGAGTCGTCCACAGCCACCGGGGTGGATTTGAAAGAGCCCGGCACGAACGTAACCCTTGGGTCGTTGTTCAGCGTTAATTGCACGGCCTCATAGTCAGCAGCCTGTGCGTTGCTTACCGTAGCCGTCAATCGTATTCGATCAGCAGGATCCGCTTTGCCCATGGTTCCATTGTCAATGACAAGGGCATCCGTCAGCGTAGCGCCGGGAGAGCAGTTGACGATGCTGAGGGCAAAAATAGCGGATACGGGGCAAGGGCCTGCCGTGGTATAGGTGATGTTGTATGGACCTCCCGCTGTACTGGCAGATACATCAATCACGCCTGTGGTGGCATTGATGCTTATTTGAGCCGGTGCGCTGAACGTGCCGCCGGTGTTGCCATAAATAGTAGGCGTTGGGTCGGATCCGGCTTGGCAGTATCCTGATTTTCCATAGGCGAAAGCGGCATTTTCAAGCGGGTTAATAGTCGTTAATGTGACGGAAGCGGTTGCTGTCATCGAGTTGGCGTCTGTGATGGTGACGGTGTACATGCCTGCCGTCAGGTTTGAAATGTTGTAGCTGCCGCCGGATAAGGCAATCTCCGTTCCGGCAGGATTGCCGCTCGAAGGGCCGCTCCAACTGACATTGTAACCGGGTGTTCCGCTGGTGGCAGTCACCTGAATATTTCCGTTGTTGCCGCCCGTACAGGTGACGTTGGTAGGCGTCAGCATAATCACTGGAGCCGGGCAAAAAGTGGTGCTGCCGGGAACGCTCACATTGTCAATGGTCATGGATTCAGCATTGGCATTAAACTGTGCACATACCTGAACCTGAATGGTGCTTCCCGAAAGCCCTGTTTTTGTTATGGTAGTACTCCCATTTTGGTCTAATCCGCTGGCATATTGTATGGTGCCCGTCCCGCCACCTATTACATTGGGTATGGTCACATACGCCCCACCATTCAAGCTGTAATTGACATTAATGTACTCATCAGATTGAACATCGAATCCGGTCCAGGCCAGGCCAACCGAAAACTGGGTAGCGGCGCCAAGGGCAATCAAGGGGCTAGTCCAACAGATATCCTGGTCAAAATCTTCGCCTACCAATGCGCCGCCGGTAGTACGGAAAAAGTCAACGTCGTCACGGCCAAATAAGGCGGGCGGCTGTGGCGCCCAACTGCTCATGCTCCAGTTTACGGCTGAAAAATCATCCACGTAATTGGGTAAGTATCCCTTGTTAGCGATGTTGAACTGTTCGAGGTAAGCAGTCGCTGGCAACGTACCCACGGAAGCGTTCGTGGTACTGCTGCATCCGCTGGCATCGGTGACGGTGACGGTATATGTTCCTGTTCCAACACCGAGTAAATCCTGCGGGTCATTGTCGGGGTTTTCGGGTCCGTCGTTGCTCCAGTCGTAGGTATAGCCAGGCACTCCGCCGCTAACAATCAGGTCTATTTCACCATCCATCGAACCGGCACAATTTGTACCTAAAACTTGGGTAGAAAGTGCCAGGGCAGGGGCGTTTGTGATGGTGACGCTTGTGGTTGCTGAACAGGAGGCTGCATCCGTGACGGTCACGGTATACGTGCCAACAGGCAACCCGCTCAAATCCTGTGGATCATTGTCTGGGTTTTCAGGGCCGTCATTGCTCCAGTCGTAGGTGTAAGGAGGTGTTCCTGCTGATACCGTAAGATTGATGGCACCTGAGTTTGGATTGCTGCATCCTACTTGGGTGAAGACCGTGCTCAACACGGGTGCGGCACAGCCAATGGTGACACCTGATTGTGGTACGCTGACATTGTCAATAGTGACCATTTCTGCATTTGCGTTGGTAAAGACACAAACGCGTATTTTAAGGGAAGTACCAGAGATCCCACCTTGGGTTACAGTGGTTGAAGAATTATGAGGGCCGGGAGGCCCGGAAAACAGATAAGCTATTGTTGCACAGGGGTTACCACCCACCACATTGGGTACCATTGTATATGCACCGCCATTCACGCTGTACAATACCCTGATATAATCTCCCAAGCAACCGCCCGCCATCACATCCACATCAAAACCGACCCAACTCAAATCAACTGAAAGCGCAACCGTTCCGGCCGCACTGATATTCATCAACGGGCTTTCCCAGCATACTTCCTGGTCCAGGTCAATAGACTCCATGACTCCTGCAGCAGTTGTATTGAAATAATCCGCAGGGTCCCGGAGATCGGTAGTAGGATTAGGGGGATTAGTTTGGCATGTGCCGGTGGGATCCCAGGGCGTTAGTGTCCAGTTCATGGCCGTCAGGTCGTTTACACAATTGAGCAAATAACCTTTAGTGGGCGTAGAGAAGGTTTCGCTGTATTGTGCCTTAAGTGAGGCAGGAAAAAGCACCATGCTCAAATATGCAGAAACACAGATAAAGAATTTAGTAGGTTTAATCATACATGACATAGTTGTAAATAAATTAATACTATTTAACTTAAATCAAGACCGTTAAAACAACCTTTATTGACACTTCCCACAACTGGGACAACTTGTTAGTTTGAAGGCAATGGACAAACAGGCTGACCAAAATCGATCGTGCCGGAGTAAGTGAATTTACCAGCACAACCTCCAGTACAAGTATTAGCGGCTTCTAACGCTGCCATACTTGCCTGAGTTACATTGAAATCACCGTTTAATCTTCTTAACCTTACATAGGTGCCGTCACCGGCTTGTCCAAAAATGTCAGACATAATATTGCCCGACATATTGACGCAAATCGTTGGCGCAGGTGTGTTCGGCGCATTTTGGTTATCCTGTAAAGTGATAGCTCTGCTGCCATTCATCTTCCTGATTATATTGTTAGTGATGGTGAGGCTTGTCAATTGCCCCCCTGTTGCTATACCACTCAAACCAGCATTTAAATTTATACCCGGAAATGACTGAACTTCCTGGATCGTGTTACCATCAATCAACATTGTTATGGGGACTGCCCCTTCATTTTGTATTCGGATTCCGTTTCCAAGCATAGCTCCGGAATTGGTGACATCTACTATCCCGATTATATTATTTACCACTTTACCCTCCAAACTCTTAGTAAAAGGTGGATTGGCATCTGCAAAGAAATTGATGCCAATGGCACGGCTTCCTGTTATTGTGTTATTGTTGAAATCAAATAAGACCTTTCCGCCTCCTGCCACAGAAGCTTGTGGACCCACATTGTTGTTTGTGAAAGTGCAGCCTGAAATATTAGCAGTCATCGTACCACTTGTTCCTGAATGGTCGCATTGCATAGCGGTGGCTGTAATCGTAGCTGGTGGAGATGTAGGATTCCAATTACCTATAAACGAGCTGCTGGTGACAGTCGTCTTCATGTTAGCGTTGCCAAGTGCCAGAAAATTGACAAGATTACCGTGGGGTGAACTACCATTACCATTGATGGGAAGACCGTTGCTGGAGATGGTGTTGCCAGACATCTGCAGATCAGTGAGCGTCCCTGCGCTATTCGTTATCTGAAGCTCGAACTCATTGTTGTTGGAGATGATACAGTTGGTAATGCTGGTAGGATTGCTGCCAGCTATAGCGGACCCCGTTAAACCAGTAACATTGATACCTGATTCATCGGAGGCTGCATCATTGCCGTTGCCGGTTATATTGCAGCGGTTCAATTGGAATCCATTGATCGTGGGGCCTGAAATGCCGCTCCCAAGATTATTAGTGATGCCCATATAATTTAATCTGACATTGGCGACAGTGTTAAGGGACACACCGTGTGATGTTGTATTTTGAATGATGCCGCCTGAATTGTTATTCGATCCACCTCCATCACCGCTTACAATTAAACCTCCAGCGCCTGTGCTGTTTAAATTAATGCCATTAGGTGCGCCATTTGCAGAAATGCTTAGGAAATTAAGATTACTCCCGCCGATAGTTGTACTCACTACATTCAATGCAGTACCCGTGGTAGTCGTAATTGTATTTCCTGTTCCTGTAACATTTATGGCTGCGGCACCACCTGTGGCATTGAATCCCACACCAGAGGTGGTACTTATGACCAGACCTCCATTCGATATCGTAATCGTAGCGCCGGCATTTGATAGAAGACTTACCGCGTTGTTGGTGGCGGTGTTTAAACTCTTTGAACTTCCTGAAAACGTCTTGGTTCCGCCTCCGCAATTTTGCACACGAATACCTGTGGCTGTAGACGTAATATTTCCAGAGAAGGTCACATTGCCACTATCATGGTTATCGACATCAACGGCAAAACCGGTGTTGTCTGTGATCACTCCGCTCGAACTAAAAACTACTGAACCACCTGAAATCAGTACACCTGTTCCGGTAGGGTTGGTGATCGTACCGCCATTGACTGTAAAAGTGCCTGCACAACTGACCAGATCAATTCCGTTGACACCTCCGGTAGAAGAAATACTGCTGAAAACCGCATTCGTTGATGCACCACTTCCATTCGAAGCATCAAACCCACCACCTGTTGTATTGGTGATGGCCACTTCACTGACCACTAGATTTCCAATTGAATTGGCACCACTATTGTCCATGCCGAAATCAGAACAGTTGCCAACATCGAATCCGCGTAAATTGTTATTCTGTGCAAGCGTAACTCCATCCCCTGATGCATTTGTGATGATGGGTCGGGTACCGTTGATATTGGGGAGCATTTTACTATTTGGAGCCAACGTAAACGGAAGCACTCCCGACAGATTTGCTGCGCCGGTATGCCCTTCGCCATATACCCGTTCATTGTCCTGCAGGACAATACCGCCTGTATAATTAGTGCCTGTATGTTCGATGTAAGTCAGATCGCCTACGGTGGCCGATCCGACATTGAAGTCCGCTAAGGATTTAAACGGAGAGGTCAGGCGCCCATCACTGGTGGCTGCCACAGAGCTGTTGTCAATAAACCAGATCAGATTGGATACCGTAATAGTGACAACGGCCATATCCGTGGCAGGTACGCCCCCGCCAACACCATTAGCATCATTTAGGGTGTATGTGTAGGTATCACTTCCTGTAAATCCTGCTACTGGTGTGTACATAAAACTTCCGTCAGCACTGATCATGATGGAGCCACCTTGCGTAGTAGTAAAGGTTCCGGCAGTAATGGTTAAGCCCGGGATATTATCATCAAAATCATTGGCCTTCAATCCACTGGCCACCGGAATATTTAACCCCACATTTCCGGTTGAGGCATAACTATCTGCCAATGCCAGCGGTGAGGATCTGAATGTACCCGCCACAAAGGTGGTCCTTGGATCCGGTACGATATTGAGTTGCGTTCCGGTAGCACCGGTGATGCCTGTGTTCTGGATGGTTACTTTATACCTGATGCGATCATTCGGA
>JAWXAW010000049.1:0-8124 GCA_034439675.1 Saprospiraceae bacterium
GATTTGTCGGATACTTTGTTACCGACCTTTTGCCCCTACGGGGCAGCACTGATTCTGCTTTTATCGCCTGTGATATAAAAGCGATTTGAAAGTCGGGGCTATTCAATAAAATTTACATTTCATTCTCGGTTGCTGAAAGGAGTCGAAGCATTCACTTACTTTTGCCTTCCCATGACGGACCTGGAGCGGTTGATTGACTTGTATGGTCAGGATGCTACTGTAAAATTGCTTCAACAGGCTCTGCTGGCGGATCAGGCACACCTAGGGGTGTCCGGATTGGCTGGCAGCGGGAAATCCTTTGTCCTGTCCGGACTGATGCTCAATGGCTGCGGCCCCTGGCTGGTCATCGCCCCAGACAAAGAAGCCGCCGCTTATCTCCACAATACCCTCGCTTCTCTCCTGCCCGATTCGGATATTCTTTTTATCCCGGATAGCTTCAAACGCCCCGGTCTCATCGAGGAAATCATCTCCAGCCAGGTAATGGAGCGGACGGAGGCGGTCAATAAGATGCATTCGAATGCCACTGTAGGCTACCAGAAAGCTACGATGGTCGCCGTAACCTATCCTGAAGCACTGACAGAATCAGTCATATCGCCTACCTCTGTATCCAAACAACAAATACAGATCAAAAAAGGCGAAAATCTGGGCGTGGATGGTTTGCTTTCTCTCTTGGTGGATATCGGCTTTATCAGGGTTGATTTTGTATACGAGCCAGGACAGTTTTCTATCCGCGGAGGCATCATCGATATTTTCTCCTTCGGAAATGAATGGCCTTACCGTGTCGAACTCTTTGATGAAGAAGTGGAAAGTATCAGACTTTTTGATCCGCTGACACAGCTTTCTCAACGCAACCTTGCCTTGGTCAACATCATCCCCAATGTGCAGACCCACTTCGAAACCAAAGAATATATTCCTTTACTAGAGGCTATTCCATCTTCAGCCATCATCTGGATCCAGGAGCCGGGGCTGATCATTGATCGGTACCAGGATACCTTTGAACGATTGTCTTCGATCAGCATCATCGATATAGATCCGGAACTCTTTACTGTGCAAAGGTTTATTAAAGAAAAACAATTTACCTCCACGTTTGCATTTATCGAGGCACTCAAATCCAGACGTGTCGTCATCGAGGGCGATAGTAATGAATTTGTGCAGGCTTCTTCGGTGATTACTTTTAAAATGAAATCGCAGCCGAGTTTCAACAAGAATTTTCCACTGCTCATCGACGATCTCAAGAGCCAGACGAAAACAGGTCGCACCAATTATATCTTCACGGCCAATGCCCGGCAAGTGGAACGATTCTATGCTATTTTTGAAGACCTCGGTGCGCAAATTCAATTTACACCCATTACCAAATCGATTCACGAAGGATTTATCGATGCCTCGGCCAAAGTGGTTTGTTATACGGATCACCAGATCTTTGAACGCTTCCATCAATATCAATTGCGCAGAGGGTTTACAAAAGACCAGGCGTTCAATGTCCGGATGCTCCGAGAGCTCCAACCCGGTGATTTCGTAACACACATCGATCATGGTATCGGAAAATATTCCGGACTTGAAAAAATAAACATTGGAGGGCACCTCCAGGAATCCGTAAGATTATTTTATAAAAACAATGATATCCTCTATGTCAGCATTCATTCGCTGCATAAGATTTCAAAGTTTGTAGGTAAAGATGGAACGGAACCGGTGCTGAGCAAACTTGGTTCAGATGCATGGGAGAATCTCAAGCGAAAGACAAAGTCCAAAGTCAAAGACATCGCGCGCGAACTCATCAAACTCTATGCTTTGCGCAAGAATGCACCCGGCTATGCATTTGCACCAGACGGCTACTTGCAAAATGAACTTGAAGCATCTTTTATCTACGAGGACACCCCTGATCAGTTCAAAGCAACCCAGGATGTCAAAGAGGATATGGAAAAACCTCACCCCATGGACCGCCTTATCTGTGGTGATGTAGGTTTTGGAAAAACAGAAGTAGCCATCCGCGCTGCATTCAAGGCCATCACCGATGGAAAGCAGGTGGCTGTCCTGGTGCCTACCACGATCCTCGCATTACAACACAGCCATAGCTTCAGAGAACGTCTTGGTCCGATGGGCGCAAGCGTAGATTATGTCAACCGATTCCGCTCTGCCAAAGAGAAAAAAGAAATCATGGAGCGCCTCAAGGAAGGTAAGCTCGACCTGGTCATCGGTACACATGCATTGCTCGGCAAGGAAGTCGAATTTAAAGACCTCGGCTTGTTAATCGTTGATGAAGAACAAAAATTTGGTGTCAGCGCAAAAGAAAAGTTGCGGAAGATCAAAGTCAATGTCGATACCTTGACCTTGACGGCGACACCGATACCACGCACACTCCAGTTTTCATTGATGGCAGCACGCGACTTATCGATCATACGCACACCACCACCAAACCGTCAACCTATTCATACGGAGCGGCGGGTCTTTAATGAAGAGGTCGTCAGAGATGCGATCTATTATGAAGTCAACCGTGGCGGCCAGGTATTTTTTGTACATAACCGGGTCAAGACACTCCCGGAGATCACGGCACTGATTAAACGCGTGTGTCCTGATGTGGATGTCGCTATGGCCCATGGACAGATGGAATCAGACAACCTTGAAGAAACATTGCTGGCATTTATTAATAAGAAGCACGATGTACTGGTCAGTACAAATATTATTGAAACAGGCCTTGATATACCTAATGCGAACACGATCATTATCAATTATGCCAATCAGTTTGGCCTCAGTGATCTGCATCAGTTGCGCGGCCGTGTGGGGCGTTCTAACAAAAAAGCGTTTTGCTATTTGTTTGCACCACCGTTGAGTTCTTTAACGCATGAAGCGAGAAAAAGACTTCAGACCATTGAAGAATATACAGATCTCGGTAGTGGATTTGATATTGCGATGAGGGATCTTGACATACGCGGAGCAGGTAACCTGTTGGGCGGAGAGCAAAGTGGATTTATCTCTGACATCGGTTACGAGACCTATCAGAAAATCCTGGAGGAAGCGATCCAGGAATTGAAGGAAAGTGATTTTAAAGACCTCTTCAAAGAACAAATGGAGCGGGATCGCAAATATGTCCAGGATGTACAGATCGACAGTGACATGGAAATGCTGATCCCTGATGAGTATGTATCCAACATTGACGAACGATTAAGACTCTATACAGAACTGGATAATATAGATTCGGAAGAAGGCATTGAAAAATTTGCGCTTGCCCTTGAGGACAGGTTCGGCCCAAGGCCCCGTGTGGTGGAAGAATTGTTTGAAGGCTTAAGACTGCGGTGGATCGCCAGGTCACTTGGATTTGACAGGGTGACCTTGAAAAGCACTGTCCTGCGCTGTTATTTTCATAAAAATGCCCAATCCGCCTATTATGAAAGTGCCATTTTTGACCGGCTGATCAAATTACTTGGATCCAAAGGCAGGGTATTGGATATTCAATTGAAACAATCGGCTACCCGATTGTTAATGATCAAAGAGAAAATCAAATCCATGAAGTCTGCGCGGGAATTTTTACTTTCACTTCAGCAGATGACTGACCAAGAAATCGTCTAAAGGCCAATGAACCAGATTAATGAATTATTTACCAATGTCCAGATTGACTTAAGCGGACTTCCCGAAGCCGAGCAGATGGAGATGATCCCACTTGAGCCGGCTTACAAGACTGTCAGATATATCTCAGCAGCACTTGTCGCTGTAGTGTTCCTATTGGGCAGTTGGATTTTTGCCCTATCCCAGCCTGATTTATTTCCGTATGGTTTGATAGTTGCTGGTTTGATGACCTTGATATCAGCCTGGATCGTCATGTATGCGGGCATTGCTTTTGACTATAAGGGGTATGCCGTACGTGAAAAAGACATCACCTACAAATCCGGATGGCTTTGGAAAAGTATGACGACAGTGCCTTTCAACCGTGTGCAACATTGCGATTTGCGACAAGGCATCCTTGACCGAAGGTTTAACCTTTCAAAGCTGACCATCTACACGGCTGGCGGACAAAGCACTGATCTGATGATCCCCGGCTTATTGCCGGACACAGCAGAAAAGCTCAAGATCTTTATCCTGAAGTCCACCGAACAGTCCATTGAAGAGGAATAGATAAATGGACAGCTCCTCAAATCTCTATCAGCCACAACGGCAATCGCCTAAAGCGGTCATACTGATTTTGCTAAAGTATATCCGGATCATTATCCGGCAGATGTGGCCTATCCTGTTGATCGTTTTGATCAATCCTACCAGTGGCAAAGGGATCATCATTACGATCATTGCACTCGGCATCGCATTTATATCTCTTATCTATTCATTGGTAGCCTACACCCGTTATTATTTTTTTATTCAGGACAATGAGTTGTGCGTGCGTTCCGGGGTCTTTAGGAAAATAGTTTTAAATGTTCCCTTTGACCGAATACAATCCATCGACTTCAAGCGCAATCTTGTGCACCAGTTTCTCAATGTAGTCAGTGTCCAGGTCGATACAGCAGGATCGAAAGGCAGTGAACTTGAGCTTGATGCCATTGAGCTTGAACGTGCGGAAGAATTGCGGGAGATCGTGCTGGCGTATAAGCGTGAACGGAAGGTTTCAACAACGGATCTTGCAGATCCCATCCCTCCAATTCCAGTGATACAAGAGGCACCGGAATTGATACTAGCATTGTCACCAAAAGATCTGATCAAGATCGGTATAAGCGAAAACCATCTCCGCACAGCGGCTATCATCTTTGCTTTTTTCCTTGGACTTGCAGATGACCTGGACCAATTATTGGGATGGGACATCTATGGACAGCTTGAAAATACAACAACCGCCATGTCCATCTTTGGATTGCTGGCTACCTTGCTGGCTATACCATTGTTTATTGGTGTTTCCTTGGCTATAACCCTGATCAGGACGATATTGAAATATTACGGACTTAAATTTTGGAGAGAAGGAAAGAGTTTTAAAGTGGTGAGCGGTTTATTTACCCGAAATGAAAAATCGATTCAGAAATCAAAAATCCAGGTGATCCGTTGGGTAACTTCACCCTTGAAAAGAATTTTTGGGATTTATCAGATGAATATTTACCAGGCCACCAATGTGGATCAGAATCAGGATAAGTCATTAGTCATACCGGGATGTTATCAGCAACAGGTGGATCATACGCTGGATACGATCGTGCCTGACTTTAAAGATGCTGTTTTTACGGCTCACCGGATGCACCCATCTATTGTCCGCCTGATGGTCTTCGTGTTTGGCTTTCTTCCTGCTGTGCTCTTTGGATTTATGGCCTGGTACAATGAAGGCATGATGCAGTGGATGCTGACACTTGTATTTCCGCTCGCCATTTGGATGGGCTATTTGTACCAGCGTAAAAGGAGACTCAAGATTGATCCGGATTTTATTGTTTCCGAGGGAGGTATTTTTGGCAACAGCTATAAGTTGATCGAAATATATAAAGTGCAAAGTGTCCATATCGAAAGCTCTCCGATGCAGCGCCGCCGTGGACTGACTTCTCTGCATGTCTTTACCGCTGGAGGTGATATTTCATTCCCCTACCTCAATGCGGCTGTTGCCCGGTTGGCGAGGGATTATATACTCTATCGAGTGGAACAGGAAGAGAAATCGTGGATGTAGTAAAAAAACAATCCTGTAGGGGTTCAAAATTTTGAACCCCTACAGGATTGTTTTTTTTATTACTATTAAAATCTATTTGCGGCCCAGCCACCAACCGACTATGCCACCGACTATGCCCCACATCACCGTAACGACTATGATATCGATGATTGCGCCTGTAAAATCGGTCATCACTGTCGATGTGGCATACCAGATACAATTCATCGCCAGTGATATCAAAAAGCCAATGAAAGCGCCTCTTTGTAATCCGGTAGCAAAAGTGGAAATGCTGGCCCAATTGGAAAAAATATACGCTACGAAGAACCCCTGGATAAGATTTCCAACTACCAGTAGGGGCATATTCATATCTTCTTCAGCGCGCATACAGGCAGCATTAGAGTAACTAGCCATGGTATCCATCAGCAACATGCCGTATAATATCCAGCCCAGGAGAAAAAAGCCAACCCCACCCATAAGGCCGGCCACAAGCATTTTAGTATTCATTCGTTTTGTTTTGAAAATGTGAGAAATATAGTTGTCCGTTAAAATTAATAAAAAGGAATCAGGATTTCAAAACATGATTTTCCCGAAAAGCCAAATGAATAATCACACCTCCCCTCTCCCGGAAAACTTTTTCCATCAGCAAAGTCCTGAATAAGAGATGCGCCGGGGGTGAGTAATCCGTAAATCCGTGACTATGAAAATTCTGCGGTGAGCGAAATCAAACTGTTTGCTCCAAAAAGTTGATATAGTTAAAACCCTCTGCCAAGGGATTTTTCTCAACCCTCAGAAGCAAAGTTGAGCTTAAGTTGACTTAAGATCGCGTACTACGGATCAAAAAAAACATTACTAAAAGCAAATCACTGGTGGCCGTTTACAGCGGGAGGGAAGAAATTTATCTATGGATACTATTTTTACTGATTCACTACAAACACAATGTTGATCTTGAGTTGGCCCAAGTTGTAGTGCAGTCTTGAGTTGAGACTAGAACAAATTTCTAAAACTGATACCTGCTTCTACAATCTCCTTGATTTTGGAAATAGGAATCCGGTCCTGCTTTAGCGTATCCCGCTCACGAATCGTCACCGTCTGGTCTTCGAGACTCTGATGGTCAATCGTCACACAATAAGGCGTACCGATGGCATCCTGTCTCCTGTACCTGCGGCCGATGGCATCTTTTTCATCATACTGGCAGAGGAAACTAAATTTGAGGTCATCAAATACCTTTCGAGCCATGGCGGTGAGATCGTCGTTGTTTTTCAACAAAGGCAGTATCGCACATTTGACAGGCGCAAGAGCCGGATGAAACTTCAATACAATACGTGTTGAATCTTTCCCGTCTGCATCCGGTACATTTTCTTCGGTATAGGCGTTGCTCAAAACCGCGAGGAACATACGATCAAGACCTACAGACGTTTCGACAACATACGGCACATAACTTTCATTTGTCTCCGGATCGAAGTACTGTAGTTTCTTGCCGCTCAATTCCTGATGACTGGTGAGGTCAAAGTCCGTGCGCGAGTGTATACCTTCCAGTTCTTTAAATCCAAACGGAAAATCAAACTGTACATCTACTGCAGCATTTGCATAGTGAGCCAGATTTTCGTGATCATGGAAACGGAGTTTGGATTCCGAAGTACCGAGGGCACGGTGCCATTTCATCCGTGTTTCTTTCCAATAGTTGTACCACTCCATTTCTGTGCCGGGCTGGACAAAGTATTGCATCTCCATCTGTTCGAATTCGCGCATACGGAAGATAAACTGACGGGCGATGATTTCATTACGAAAGGCCTTTCCGATCTGCGCGATACCAAAAGGCAATTTCTGACGTGTGGTTTTCTGAACGTTGAGGAAATTGACAAAGATTCCTTGTGCTGTTTCCGGGCGGAGATAAAGTTTCCCTTCTTCTCCGGCGATATTACCAAGCTGGGTGTGAAACATGAGGTTAAACTGACGCACTTCCGTCCATTCTCTCGAGCCACTGACCGGATCGGCGATTTCGAGTTCTTCGATGACGGCTTTGAGCGCGGGCATATCGCCTGTACCCATCGCCTCGACAAACTTCAGATTGATCGTATTGTATTGCTGGATGTATTCAGCTACACGTGGATTTTCCGTCTTGTACTTATTTTCATCAAAAGCATCACCGAAACGTTTGCGAGCTTTTTCGATTTCCTTGTCGGCCTTGGCCATGATTTTTTCCAGGGCCTCCTCGATCAGGACATCTGCACGGTAGCGCTTTTGAGAGGCCTTACTGTCTACAAGGGGATCATTGAAAGCATCCACATGGCCGGAGGCTTTCCATATTTTAGGATGCATCATGATCGCCGAATCCAATCCAACGATATTATCATGGTTCTGCACCATTGCCTTCCACCAGTAGGCTTTGATGTTGTTTTTGAGTTCTACACCATATGATCCATAGTCATAGACGCCGCTCAGCCCATCGTAGATTTCACTTGACTGGAAGACAAAGCCATACTCTTTGCAATGGGATACGATGTCTTTAAAAAGATCGGTGGACATGA
>JAWXAW010000050.1:0-7171 GCA_034439675.1 Saprospiraceae bacterium
AGCTCCATCTCCATCATCGCGAAATGCTCACCGATACATAATCGAGGACCTGCGCCAAAAGGCATATAGGCTTCTTTGTTGAGCTGAGGATCATTCCAACGATCAGGAATAAATTGATCAGGTTGATCCCAATACTTAGGGTTGCGGTGCATACCGCGTATAAAGATGATCCACACCGTCCCCTTCGGCAAATGATAATCAAGCACATGATCATCATCCAGTGAGATTCTGTCAACTACCCATGCAGGCGGGTAAAGCCTCATAGTTTCATTTATAACATTCCTGATGCGTGATTCTCTTGCCGCAAGGTCTGCCTGCTGAATGCGCATCATTTCCTCCGGATGCTTGCCCAGCATGTATATCATCCAGGATAATGCATTGGCAGACGTTTCATGACCTGCCACAAAAAGTATCAGACATTCATCAATGAGTTGCTCGTCATTCATACCGAGACCCGTGTCTTCATATTTTGATTCAAGTAACATAGAAAGCAAGTCGTCCGGATGCTCATTATGTCTTCTTCGTTCTATAATGACTTGTCGTATAATGTCCCTCGCTCCAGCTGCCAGATCAATATGATGCCTGATCGTCCCGGTAAGACTAAACCACCATCGCTTGTAAGGCTGCCTGACCTCTTTTACAATAAAAGACTGCAGTGTACTGATCAGCTCACTGAGTTGTAACAATCCGTTTTCTTCAAGTGAAGTTGTAAACAACGTCTTCGCTACAATCCTGAACGTAAGATGATTCATTTCCGCATAAGCATCAAACACGGTAGATGATTTTGCGAAATCAGCCCACCTTTCCATGCAGGCATCTACTTCAGCCTTCATGAGAGATTGAAGTGATTCAATGCGTCTCTTATGAAAACCAGGTTGAATGAGCCGACGTTGCCGAAGCCAGTAATCACCTGTTGATGTGAGTAATCCTCTGCCTGTATACTTGGCAAGCAGATCTGTTACGATAGCTGACTTTTCATATGCCCTATGATTTTTCTGCAAGACATGTTTTACGGCCACAGGATCTATTGTAAGCACTCCTTTCTCCAATCCGCCCATGTAAAAAGTATAGGTCGGCCCCAGGAGCTTCAACGTGCCTTCAATAATGGGAATGGGATTGTGAATAAACTGCCTTGCATGCAGTAGAAATTTTATCCGGCTTGCTATAGGAGGTAGTTTATACGTTGACATATCCGGGCAGTTTAATCAGAAAAGAATTCGTCAATCAATATCAAAGGCTTCAGCTATATGGATGGCGTCGCGTCCCGCAAAATCTGCTATCTGGTGACGGCAGCTAAATCCATTGGCAATAAGCGTAGCCTCAGGATGATCTTCAATCGTTGGGACCAACACACGTTCAGCCATTTTTTTGGATACCTCGTAGTGTTTGGCTTCATATCCAAATGAACCCGCCATCCCGCAACAACCACTATCTATTTCAGTATACTGCACCTCAGGCCACAAAGCAAAAATGGATTTAACAGCATCCATTCCATACATCGATTTCTGATGACAGTGACCATGCACGAGTATTTCATTTGTTTTAGGACGTATTTTCGAAATATCCACATTTCCTTTACGGAGCACTTCCCATAAAATGTGTTCAAAAGGTTTTATCTTTTTTAACTGTGCAGCTATGTTGTCATCGCTTATCAGATCCGGAATATCATCTGTCCAGGCAGATGCACATCCTGGCTCAAGGACACCCATCGGTACGTTCTTTTCAAGCCATGGAAGGATTTTTTCAATTCCGGGTTTTACTTTTTGTGCCGCTTCCCTCAGAAATCCATGTGATATACGTGGCCGCTGACAACAACCCGCATCCAGCAACATCACTTTTTGACCTAACTTTTCCAGGACCTTCACAGCCGCAATTCCGGATTGTGGGTGATGACACTGCGTATAGGTATCGACCAGAAGAATGATATCCGGGTCTATCGTAATGGATTGCTTTGGCTTTATAGATTTTGTCCATGTCCTGGTAGCGTATGCCGGCAAATCCCTTCGCAAATCCAATCCCATCATTTTCATCATGGTCTGCCTGACAATAGGAAATGACTGAATCGCATTGATCAGGATTGCTTTTTTACCCGCAATCCTTCTGGCCAGATCCGGGCTACGACCGATCATCTTATCTTTCCACGAAGCACCATAGCGATCGTACTGATGTTGCATGACCTCTCCCTTCAATCGCGCCATGTCTACACTACTCGGGCATTCCGCTTTGCAGGCTTTACAGGAAACACAAAGATCAAGCGCCTCAAGCAACTGTGGATTGGCTAGTCCATCTTCTAATTGACCAGACATGGCAAGACGTAATGCATTCGCACGTCCGCGGGTGGAATCTACTTCATCACGCGTCACCATAAAACTCGGGCACATCGTACCGCCGGCAATTTTTCTACACGCTCCCAATCCTGAGCACTGATGAATAGCCGTATAAAAATCTCTTTGTTCGCGATACTGATATACAGCATCAAACGGAAGATCAGTATAGGATGGCCCATACCTCAGATGACTATCGATCGGAGGGGGATCAATAATTTTTCCGGGGTTTAAAAGAAATCCGGGATCAAAGAGCTCTTTCGTTTTAATAAATCCTTCATAAATTTTTTCCCCATAAAATGCGCTGAGATATCCGCTCCGCACAATGCCATCCCCATGTTCACTGCTCCATGATCCACCATAATATTTGACACGTTGAAAAACTTCATCTGCGATGATCTTGAAATGATCAATATCTCCTTGTAACCGGAGATCGAGAATCGGCTTGATGTGTATGACACCGACACTCGCATGGGCATAATAATCCACACCTACTCCTCTCCTTTCACATATCTCCACTACATCTGCTATGAATGCATCAAGATGTGGCAGTGGAATCGCCGCATCTTCTATCACTGGTACTCCTTTTTTATCGGTTGGTTCTCCAAGCAACAATCCTAGTCCTCGTTCGCGAATGCCCCAGATATCATGATACGTTTGTCCTTCGGGATAATAATCATGTGCATAGCCATACCCTTGCTGTATTAAATCAGCATGCATAGCCTCTGCCCGGTTTCGTATTTCCACTGGATCATTTCCATAAAACTCAATGATCTGTATTGAATCAGGTTCCCCTTTTAGGAAACCACACATGCCAGCCGTCTCAATATTTTTACGGCTATATCCGATGAGTAGCCTGCTTAAAATTTCAACCGCAGAAGGATTATACTTGATCATGGTAGTAACTGCCCGAATAGCATCACGTGCGAGATCAAATTGCACTACACTGACTCCTTTGTATTTTGGAAGATCGACAAGTTTTAAGGTAGCCTCGAGGATGATACCCAGTGTGCCTTCACTTCCGATGATAATCCTGTTGAGGTCTCCACATCCTGAAGCAAGGAAATCATCAAAGGCATAGCCGCCAACACGTCGCATCGTTTTAGGATAATGCTCCTCTACCTCTTCCCGGAGTGGAATGGTGATGTCCATCATTCCTGTGTATAGATCACGATCCTCAGCCGAATGGTCGAGCTTGTATTGCAATTCCTCGGCGGTAAGTGCCTTCGTCCGAATGATCCTGCCATCGGCTAGCAACACTTTCAGTTCTATAACATGATCACTGGTCTTACCGTATAGGATACTTTTCGTACCCGAAGAATTATTGGCGATCATGCCTCCAATGGTTGCTCTGCTGCTGGTGGCAGGATCAGGAGCGAATTCAAGTCCCTTTGATTTGAGAAAATGATTCAGTTGATGCCTGATCACACCGGGCTGAACAACAACCATTTTATCATCCAGCAAGAGAATCGAATTCATGTACTTGGAAAAATCAATAACAATCGCTTCCGCTACTGTTTGTCCCGCGAGACTTGTGCCACCTCCTCTGGCCAGGATAGGCACATCAAAGGTGCGTGCCGTTTGCATGGCTACCACAACATCCGCTTCATCCTTCGGACATACAACAGCTACCGGCATGATCTGGTAGATACTGGCATCCGTAGCATACATGCCTAATGAGAGGGGATCATGATACACATCCCCTTTGATTTCTTTCTTCAATACATCCAGGTAACCACTATTCTTTTCCATCATGGGGTCACACGTACAGCTTTTATTTCTTCGAAGAAGATATCATCATTCGGTACATCAAACAGCAATCCGGAAGGCTGGCCATTGTTGTCCATCTGAATCTGGACGGTGCCAAATTCAAACCAGGCTTGTTCCTCTATCCATTCCAATTGGTAAGTATCGTTGTGCCAGTGAGAAAGTCTTGCTTTCAACTCCGGTGAATTGACAAAGTCAATAGTCAACTTACCCTTTTCTTCCAGGATACGGATATCCCCGAACAGTGGGCACCTGTACAATCCTGAAATGGTAGCCACATCCATTGAAGGTTTTGTGCCCGTGATACGTGCATCCGTCCTTTCGTTGATCCGGGCAGCCCTGCCAGCCCAATGGCCTTTGTCCTGATTGAGTCCCCTGTCTTTCCAGTCTTGCTGAGGAAGCTCAAGTAGTTTATCAATGATCTCATAGCTCAACAAGGTGCCAATCCCATCCATGGAATTCGTAAGTATCACTACGCCCATTTTTTCTGTGGGCAACAAGGTCACTGCGGAATACATGCCATCATATCCTCCGGTATGAGATACCATTTGTTTTCCATGGTATTCTGTTGTTCCCCATCCTAAGCCATAGCCATTGAAGTTTCTGCCTCCGTAGACTTCCCTGGCTCTGTCGCTAACAGGATAATTGACATGCGGAGTCCACATGGTCAATTGTTGTGTTTTCGCAAACATGGTATCCTTATCGTTGATCCCGCTGTTGAGCTGAAAGCGCATCCACTTGACCATATCCTCTGCAGAAGATATGATTCCTCCTGCAGCTCCCATATTATCCCAGTCGACCCAAGGAATGGGATTGCTCAATTCACCTTCAGGTTTGTGCGGTGTTGCAACATTTGAGGTTGAGGCAATATCATTCGTTGATGTTATGGTTCGATTCATATCCAATGGAACCAGAAATTTTTCTTTTACATATTCAGCCCAGGATTTGCCTGTCACTGCGAGTATAACTTCACCGGCTGCGAGATACATGACATTGCTGTAACCGAATCCGTTTCTGAATTCAAACGCTTGAGGTAATTCTGCAACTCTTTTGACTACTTCTTCTGCTGTGTAATTACTTCTGTACCACACCACGTCTCCGCTGAAGGTGCCCAGTCCTGACCGGTGACACAACAAATCACGAACGGTCATCATTTCAGATACGCAAGGGTCATAAAGTTCAAAGTAAGGCAGGTATTTTTGCACACGGTCATCCCAGTTCATCTTGCCTTCTTTGACCAGTGTTGCTATCGAGGCGGAAATAAATGCTTTCGTATTTGACGCAATGGAATACAGAGTATTCCTATCCGCTTTTTGTGCCTTGCCTTCTTCTAGCACGCCAAACCCATCCACAAAGACCACCTCACCATTCCTGATGATGCCTACGGACATCCCAGGTGTGTTATAGGCTACTCTCCACGATTCGATCATGGTTTTCCAATCCGTTTCCTGCGCATTCGCAAAACTGAACTGCGCAAATAGCAATAGAAAGCCATATAGAAATTTAATGTTTTTCTTCATTCGTTTTTTTATTAGTTGGGTTTGCGGGCTTATTGTTGATGGGTTGATACGTTTATGGGTTTATAAGTTTATTCGTTGATAAGCTGATAGGCTTATGGGTTGGTAGGCTTATGTGTTGATAGGTTTATGTGTTGATAGGTTTATGTGTTGATAGGTTTATTTATTGATAGGTTTATTTATTGATAGGTTGGTTTTAAAATGAGTGATTCCTATTTGAAAATCCCTAAATTTTGCCTTCCCATTTTACACTCACGCCTCATGCCTCACGCCTCATGCTTCGGCTCCGCTCAGCACAAGCAACGCATTGTCCATTGTCCATTGTCCATTGTCCATTATCAATTATCAATTATCAATTGCTTTCAGCCCTGTCATTCAAGCCCTAGAATCTTCCTGTTCGTTCTTTGTCCAAAGACCCCTCCTGCAAAATCATCAAAAGCACGTTGGGTCACTTTTATCATGTGATTTCTGATAAAAGGGGCTCCTTCGGCTGCTCCTTGTTCACTATCCTTGATGCAGCATTCCCACTCCAGTACCGCCCAACCTTCAAATCCATATTGCGCAAACTTGCTAAAGATGGCGGTAAAATCAATGTCTCCATCTCCGGAGCTGCGAAATCTTCCTGCACGATCGACCCAATCCTGGTATCCACCATAGACGCCATTGGTTCCATCCGGATTAAACTCTGCATCCTTCACATGAAACGCTTTTATGCGGTCTTCATACAAATCAATAAACTGCAGGTAATCCATTTGTTGCAAGATAAAATGGCTCGGATCATAATTGATACAAAGTCTTGGATGTTCATCACACAAATCAAGAAATCGGTCAAAACTTGCACCATCATGAAGATCTTCTCCCGGGTGAAGCTCGAAGCAAAGATCAACACCCTGCTCATCAAAATAATTGAGAATCGGCATCCATCGCCTGGTAAGTTCATCGAAAGCCTCTTCTATCAAACCCGGAGGGCGCTGTGGCCATGGATAGACATATGGCCACGCAAGCGATCCGGAAAAGGTAACCTGTGCATCCAGCCCAAGATGTGCGCTGGCTTTTGCGGCCATTTTCATTTGATCGGTAGCCCAGGCGGTCCTGGCGGTGTCGTTTCCTCTTACTGCACTCGGGGCGAATAAATCATAAATGACATTATAAGCAGGATGCACAGCGACAAGCTGTCCCTGGATATGCGTGGAAAGTTCTGAAATCGAAAGACCAAAGTCGCTGATTTTACCTTTCAACTCATCACAATAGGTTTTACTTTCGGCCGCCAGGGAAAGATCGATTAGTCTTGAGTCGAGGGTGGGTATTTGAATCGCTTCATAACCATGGCTTGCTGCCCAGGTGCACAATCCTTCCAGGCTGTTGTAAGGAGCTTCATCTCCAATAAATTGAGCTAAGAAAATAGCCGGACCTTTCATATGGATACGATTTGATTGACAATGTAACAAGATAATCCATTCGTACGAGTTGTTTGATAAGCGCCAGGGGTTAAAGGGGTAAGGAAAAGAGAATGCAGGGGTGCAAATGAATGTATTAGGTTCAAAAGAACGTAGGGGTTCAAAA
>JAWXAW010000051.1:0-5313 GCA_034439675.1 Saprospiraceae bacterium
GAGGCATTAAAAAAGGCTTATTGGCTTATGAGCTTATGAGCTTATGAGACATTAAAAAAAGTTTATGAGCTTATGAGACATTAAAAAAGGCTTATGAGCTTATTGGCTTATGAGCTTATGAAACATTAAAAAAGGCTTATAAGCCCCTAAACTAATAAGCCATAAGCCTATAGG
Source organism: Saprospiraceae bacterium (assembly GCA_034439675.1). Classification (GTDB taxonomy): domain Bacteria; phylum Bacteroidota; class Bacteroidia; order Chitinophagales; family Saprospiraceae; genus Opimibacter. The sequence goes on from JAWXAW010000051.1 coordinate 175, forward strand.
CTAATAAACCCATTTAGCAGAACACTCTCTTCACGATAATCATTGAAACAGAAAAATCATTTACAAAGTACAACACATTGAAAATCGACATACATACTCACATCATGCCGCGCGACATCCCCAGATGGGTGGAGAAATACGGATATGGCAAATTCGTGCATCTCGAAGATTGTGGTGACTGCAGGGCAAGAATGATGGTCGGAGACAAATTTTTCAGAGAAGTGGAATCTAACTGCTGGGATCCTGTGGTACGCATGCATGAGTGTGATAGCCATGGCGTGCACAAGCAGGTGCTTTCGATCATCCCGGTACTATTTTACTATTGGGCAAAAGGAAATGATGGGCTCGAAACCAGTCGATTTTTTAATGATTACATAGCTGAAGTTGTCAGCAGACATCCTGATCGTTTTATCGGATTAGGGACTATACCCTTGCAGGATCCGCAACTGGCTATCCAGGAAATGGAACGGTGCATAAAAGAACTTGGCTTGGTAGGGGTCGAGATCGGATCGCATGTCAATCAATGGAATCTTAATGATCCTGCCTTATTACCTTTTTATGAAGCAGCAGAAAAATTAGGCGCCTGTATTTTTGTTCATCCCTGGGAGATGATGGGATCTGATGAGATGGCTCGATACTGGCTTCCTTGGCTTGTAGGTATGCCGGCCGAAACAAGTAGAGCAATTTGTTCTATGATCTTCGGTGGTGTATTTGAGAAGTTTCCAAATCTGCGGGTGGCATTTGCACATGGAGGTGGTTCATTTCCTGCCACCATTGCCCGCATCGAACATGGGTTTAATGTCAGACCGGACCTGTGCGCCATTGACAATGACAAATCACCACGCACCTACCTGGGAAAATTCTGGATTGACTCCCTTGTGCATGACGAACGTATCCTGGATTATCTGATCGATCTTGTCGGCGCAGACAGAATAGCTTTAGGCAGTGACTACCCTTTCCCTTTAGGTGAAGAATCTCCAGGAAAATTAATTGAGCACATGCCCTACAGTGACCATACAAAGGAGTGGTTATTGTATAAATCAGCGATGGAGTGGATGAATATTAAGTGAAGAATGAAAAATGAGTGCCAAGACGCTAGACGTAAGACGTAAGACACAGAATATAAGATGCTAAAGAATTTTTATCAACCCTTCAACTTATCTACACATAAACATATCAACCCATCAACACTCAACATATCAACATATAAACATATCAACATATCAACTCCCGCTTGTAGGGTAAAAAAACTCACACTATGACATCAGGTCTATACCGCGATCAATTCCACATCCCGCAAGTCAACGGAAAGGACTCCATATACTTGTGTGGCAACTCTCTCGGGCTACAGCCTAAAAAAGTAAAGGAATACGTCAATGAAACATTGGAAGACTGGGCAAGCCTTGGCGTTGAAGGACATCTGCATGCACGTCATCCATGGCTTCCATATCATGAATTTCTGACTCAATCGACGGCAAGACTTGTCGGAGCAAACGAAAGTGAAGTCGTGGTGATGAATTCACTGACGGTCAATCTGCATTTGTTGATGGCTTCCTTTTACAAGCCCACTGCTGGGCGATATAAAATCCTCATCGAGAGTGACGCGTTTCCTTCAGACCGCTATGCGGTTGCTTCACAGGCGAAGTGGCATGGATATGATGCGGATGATGCCATTGTATTGTGGAGGCCTCGTCCGGATCAACACCTTATTGATCTTGAAGAACTTGAAGGTATTTTGCGTAATGAAGGTGAACAGATTGCACTGATCCTCGTTGGGGGCGTCAATTATTATACAGGTCAATACCTGAACATACCTGAAATCACGAGATTAGGACATGAATATAATATTGTAGTAGGTTTTGACCTTGCGCATGCTACGGGCAATGTCGATATGCAACTTCATGACTGGGATGTAGATTTCGCGGCATGGTGTAGTTATAAATATCTCAATTCAGGGCCAGGAAGTCTTGGAGGCATATTTATTCATGAGCGCCATGGAGAGGATTTGTCTGTTCCCAGATTATCCGGCTGGTGGGGGCACAATAAAACAACACGTTTCCGTATGCGTGATGAGTTCGATCCGCTTCCCGGTGCAGAAGGATGGCAGTTGAGCAACCCGCCCATCCTACCGATGGCTGCGATGCGGGCTTCGATGGAATTATTTGACCAGGCTGGTATTCAGCAACTGCGAAAAGCATCCCTTGGAAACGTGCAGTATCTATACGATGCCCTGCGTATTTCAGAAAAAATAAAAATCCTTACGCCTGAAAATCCAGATGAGCGAGGCAACCAGTTATCTCTCCTGGTCAAAGAAGATGGCAGGCAATTATTTGATCATCTTGCCGCACAAGGTGTGATTGCGGATTGGCGTGAGCCCGATGTGATCCGGATAGCTGCAGCCCCACTTTACAATACCAAAGATGATCTTGAACAATTTGTCAGGATGATTGAATCTTACATTTAAGGAATATTTCGCTCTCCGAATGCAAAAGACACGACGTTGAAGCTTCAACCAAAAAAAGAACATCCAAAAGAGAAAACCCGACTGCATCCCCGTAACAGGCATCGCGAGCGATATGATTTCAAGCAACTTATTGCTTCGTGTCCCGAGCTCGCGCCTTATGTTACATTGAATAAGTATGAAGATGAATCTATAGACTTCTTCAATCCTGACGCTGTAAAAATGCTGAACAAAGCATTGTTGAGAACCTACTATGATATCGGGTATTGGGATATACCTGAAAATTATTTGTGTCCTCCCATTCCCGGCAGAGCAGATTACATCCATACCATGGCAGATCTCCTGGGAAGCCAGCAATATGGAAAAATACCAACGGGCAAAAAGATCAAATGCCTTGACATTGGCGTGGGTGCTAACTGCGTATATCCAATCATCGGCGTCAAAGAGTATGGCTGGTCGTTTATGGGTAGTGATATCGATCCGGTGGCCATAGCTTCCGCTCAAAAAATCATAGACAGTAATGCGATCCTGAAAGGAAAGATTGAGTTGCGATTGCAACCTAATACAGAAGATATCTTTAAAGGTATACTTCAACAAGACGAACGTATTGATCTTACCATTTGCAACCCTCCATTCCATGCTTCTCTGGCGGAGGCACAATCAGGAACACTCAGGAAACTAACAAACCTGACTGAGAAAAAAACCAACAAACCAATCCTCAATTTCGGTGGTCATCCAAGCGAATTATGGTGTGAAGGAGGAGAAAGAGTATTCGTGGCCAATATGATTTTACAGAGCAAAGAATTTGCCTCGAATGTGTTTTGGTTTTCTACCCTGATCTCCAAACAAACACATCTCAAGATGGTGTATGCAGAACTACGCTATGCTGAAGCGGTCGATGTCAAAACATTTCCGATGGGCCAGGGCAATAAAGCCAGCCGCCTTGTAGCCTGGACATTCCTCTCGCCGGAAGCTCAAAAAGAATGGGTGAAAGTAAGATGGCAAGAATAGCCTTTCCTATTCCTCACCTGAGCAATGACCGATTGTTTATATTTACTCCACTATGCATAATATTCATGATGGCTTAGTATTTGCCTTAATCCCTCTTATTTCTTTGTTTAACATCGTCCCTTCTTTGAAAGCTCAGGCTGCCATATCTACAAATGACATCGTCTATGAGGTATATGTCCAATCCTTTTGCGACAGTAACGGAGATGGAATTGGTGATTTACTTGGTCTCCTTTCCAAGCTTGATTATATCCAGGAACTGGGTGCCAATACGCTGTGGATGATGCCGATACATCCATCTCCGTCCTATCACAAATATGATATCATTGACTATTATGACATTCATCCCGACTTTGGAACGATGGCGGATATGGATCAGCTCATAGCAGCAGCAACCAATAGGGGGATGAAAATTATTTTAGATCTGGTAGTCAATCATACATCTGCAGAACATCCCTGGTTTGTAGCATCCAGTTCCTCTACTGACAACCCATACCGTGACTATTATGTGTGGAAGGATTTCGAATCTGTAAAAGATGAAATCCAGAAAAAAACAATAACGTTTGACTCAGACAACCTAACGCAATGGCATGAATGGGAAGGCCAGGATGATCGGTACTATGGATTCTTTTGGAAAGGCATGCCTGATCTGAATTTTGATTATCCCCCGGTACGGGAAGAGATTTATAAAATCGGAAAGTTCTGGCTGGATAAAGGCATTGATGGATTCCGCCTTGATGCAGCCAAGCATATCTATCCCGATGATCGTTTTAATGACACACGTTTATTCTGGGAAGAATTTACGAAAGAGATGCGGACCCTAAAACCTGATGTCAAGATCATCGGCGAAGTGTGGTCAGATTCAATGACCCTTTCAACACTTTTCAAAGGCCTGCCCTCCTTATTTAATTTCGAATTGACCAAAGCTATACCCGAATGCATTCTGGCAGCTGATGCAGGCCGACTGATTGAACCCTACTTGAATATCCTGAAGGCTTATCAATCCGCAGGCGTTCCTTTTGAAGATGCAATCCTGCTTTCCAATCACGATATGAACAGGATACGCTCCACGCTCGGAGGAGATATCCAGAAAGCCAAACTTGCGGCTACCATCCTGCTGACTTTGCCAGGAACGCCATATATCTATTATGGTGAAGAAATTGGAATGCTGGGCATCAAGCCCGACATTCATCTTCGCGAACCTTTTCTTTGGGGAGAGGCCCTGTTAAAAGATACCAGGTGGCTGAAATCCACGTACTCCGTTCCACCAGAAGTGGAGTCACTGGAAATACAAATGACTGATACAAATTCCATCTACCACCATTATAAAAAATGGATCGCTCTCCGAAACGAACATTCATTGCTTTCGAGAGGTACACCTGAATTTAAAAACCTGCAAAACAATTCGATACTGGCGTGGACCATTGAGGATAAGAAAAAAACGCTTTGGGTCATTCACAATCTGAGTGATACTGAAATAATATTGCCTTTCAAGGACAAAGTTGAAATTGTGTCAGAGGGAAAGCAAGTGAATGTAGAAGATAATCTCGTCTTGTCTGCATTCTCTTCTACCCTGATCCGCATGGGGAAATAAGGGTGAAATATTTAGGCGCCGCCCTCTTCGCCAAGCGAAGAGGCGGCGAAGATGGTAGTACTCCTTTCCCCTTCGA
>JAWXAW010000052.1:0-6570 GCA_034439675.1 Saprospiraceae bacterium
CCCCCTTGCCCCCGCCCTTGCCCTTTGGCTTCTTCCGCCTTTTAAGCTTCTTCCGCCTCTTAAGCTCTTATGCATTTAAGCCTTTAAGCTTTTAAGCCTTTTTAGCCATTTATTGTTATTTTTACCCATTCATAAACTATTGAATTGGTGGCATCGATCCACAATATCAGCATCGAGGGCATCAATGGAAAGGAAATTAGGTTAGATCAATTTAAGGGTAAAAAAATGCTGATTGTCAACGTTGCATCAGCATGCGGATTTACCCCACAATATGAACAGTTGGAGCAATTGCACAGGTATTACAGCGAAAGATTAGTGGTTTTGGGATGCCCATGCAATGATTTCGGTAGCCAGGAACCTGGTCATGAAGAGGAGATTCAGTCCTTTTGTAAAACCATGTTTGATGTGACCTTTCCATTGAGTAAAAAAATAAATATCCGGTCTGCACCGGTTCATCCATTATACGAATGGCTGAATCACAAGACCAAAAACGGGGTATCTGACAGTGAGGTAACCTGGAATTTTCAAAAGTATGCTATCGGCCCGCAAGGGGAATGGCAGCATGTTTTCACTGCAGAGACTTCGCCCCTCGATGACCAGATCATAAAATGGATTGAAGCCACCTGAGTTATCAGGTATGGCACTATCAGATCATTTTGGCCAGCCGGCAGTCCGGCAACAATTGGACACCATCCTCTCTGGGGGAAGGTTGCCACATGCCATCATGATGTATGGTGAACCAGGATCTGGAATTCTTCCAGGCGCCCTTTCACTTGCAAATGATATCCTCTGTACATCTCCTCAGCATGGTAAAGCATGCAGGAATTGTTCTTCCTGTAACAGAGCAGCAAAAATTATACATCCTGACCTTCACTTCCTGCTACCGCTTGCAGGGGCAAAATCATTGACAGAAGAATATTTAGCGCCATGGCGTGAAGCTGTAGCTGAGAATCCTTGGTTAGATGTTTTCCAGTGGACCCAATTTTGCGAGGTAGAAGGCAAACAGGTGGATATACACAAGGAGGATATTCAGCATGTTACTGCTGATCTCAGTCTTCAGGCTTTTGAGGGCGGTAACAAAGTCCTGGTCATCTGGATGGCCCAGTTTCTGGCCAGGGAAGGTAACCGCTTGCTCAAAATGATCGAAGAACCCCCGGAGCAAACCTATTTTGTCCTGGTGACAAACCAGCGCGAGCAAGTATTGCCTACTATACGGTCACGATGTATGCAACTTTATTTTCCGCCGATGGAACAGGACGAGATTCTCCGTCTCCTGGTGGAAGAATATAAAGTTGACAGAAATGCAGCGCCATTGATTGCTCGTCAATCTGTTAATAATATGGGCAGGGCCTTTTCACTTGCGCACAATACCATGATGAATTTCAAGGATGAAATGGCAGCATGGTTCAGAGCGATTATAGGCCGTAAAGGTCATGAACTGGCCGTTTGGTCAACGAAGATGGGTAGCCAGGAAAAAGAAGAACAAAAACAGTTTGCACTTTATTCAATAGCTTTTGTCAGAAATGTCTTGTGGGCAATGTCGTCAAAAGATCATTCCGATTTTCCGGTAGAAGGTAGCGAGATGATCAAGTATTTACATCAACACTACAATCCTGAAGCATGGCACCCTGTCATCCAGTGCCTGCAGTCTGGATATGAAAAAATCAGTAGGAATGCCAATACCAAGCTGCTTTGGCTTGCCATGTCTGTCTCTATTAAAAATCAATTAGCGGCGTATCGCCTTCAACATATAAACTCTTAAACTATGGCTTGTTCAACTTGCCAAAGCGGATCCCCAAACGGCTGTCAGGATAATGGCCACTGCGCAACAGGTGGTTGTAATAAAATGAATACCTATGACTGGCTGGCCGTCTACGATTATGAAGATCCGACAGGAACCGATATCGTAGAGATCAGTTTTAAGAAAGGAGCCCGTAAGGAATTTTTTCGCAATCACCAGTTTAATCCCGTACAGACCCGTGACATGGTCGTGGTAGATACTGGTACAGGGTTCGATGTGGGGATCGTCTCCCTTTCCGGTGAGTTGGTGAGACTTCAAATGAAGAAGAAACGTGTCAAAGAAATAACCGTCACCAATCCGGTCGTCAGAATAGCCAACGACAGAGATGTCGAACGCCTCAATGAATACCGCGCTCTCGAAAAACAAGCCATGGTGAGGGGCAGGGCGATTACGGTTTCACTGGGCCTGGATATGAAGATATCTGATGTGGAATACAGGGGAGATGGCAGGAAAGCAACATTTTACTATACTGCCGAAGGCCGTGTCGATTTTCGCGAACTAGTCAGGTTATACGCCAAGGAATTCCAGATCAAAGTTGAGATGCGACAGATTGGCGCCCGCCAGGAATCATCCAGGATCGGAGGTATAGGCACCTGCGGCCGTGAATTGTGCTGCTCCACATGGTTGACAGATTTTAAATCTGTCAATACCCACGCAGCCCGATATCAAAACCTTTCCATCAACCAGGCAAAGCTTTCCGGCCAATGCGGTAGATTGAAATGTTGCCTCAACTATGAACTCGATACGTATATGGAAGCTATTGATGAGTTTCCACAAGACGTTGATGTTTTAAGGCACCAGGGAGGATCAGCCTCCCTCATCAAAATGGATATTTTTAAACGATTGCTTTACTATAGTGTTGAAGTAGAAAGAGGCAGGAATACAGTCATGGCATTGTCACTAGAACGAGTGAAACTGATCAAGCAAATGAACCTGAAAGGTGAGTTACCAGATCAACTGCAGGATCCGAACCTTGTTGTTGAAGAGGAACAATTGGATTTTGCAGATGTGGGTGGCGATATCGAATTACCGGATTATAAAAAGAAGAAGAACAAGAAGAAGAAACCAGGTCAACGTCCGGATGGACAAAATGCCGGCGGACAACAGCAGCCTCAGCAAAGAAGAGAACAGAGCGACAGATCAAACCAACCAAAGCGCGACAATCAGCAACGCAGGAATGACCAATCTCCAAGACCACCCCGTGATCCTAATGCCCCGAGAGGCGAGCAGAAACCACGCGAGCCACGTGATCCAAATGCGCCAAAACAGGAACATAAACAACGGCCACCGCGTGACCCAAATGAGCCGAGAGGTGAACAGAAACCAAGGGAACCAAGACCACCGCGTGATCCGAATGCCCCGAGAGGTGACCAACAACCCCGTGAGCCAAGACCACCGCGTGATCCGAATGCACCAAGAAGTGATCAACAACCTCGTGAACCACGTGATCCGAATGCACCGAGAAACGACGAAAACCGTAATCAACAAGGCGGCGGACAAAATCGAAATCGCAACCGGAATAAAAATCGTAACAGGGGCCCTCGTCCTGAAGGCGGGGAAAGGCCTCCACCAAACAATCCAACCGAATGACATATGATCTGGTCATTATAGGTTCAGGTCCCGGAGGATATGTAGCTGCTATCAGGGCAGGACAACTCGGAATGAAAACCGCAATCATCGAGAAGTATAATACACTCGGTGGCACCTGCCTCAATGTCGGGTGTATTCCATCAAAGGCTTTGCTGGATTCATCAGAGCATTATTATCAGTTGAATCATACTTTTGAAGAGCATGGTATCCATGCGCAGAAAGTGTCACTTGATATGGCGCAGATGATTGCACGTAAAAACCAGGTAGTATCCCAGACCTGCGATGGAGTGAAGTTTCTGATGAAAAAAAACAAAGTGGATGTCTATTATGGTCATGGATCTTTTCTAGATACTACCCATGTAAAAGTTGTAGCAGCAGACCAGAGCGAAACAATATTGGAGACCAGTAAGGTGATCATTGCCACCGGATCGAAGCCGGTGACGCCTGCAGCAATGGGATATGATAAAAACAGGGTAATCACCTCTACCGAAGCATTAAACATCACTTCGCTTCCAAAGCATATGGTGATCATAGGCGCAGGCGTGATCGGCCTTGAATTAGGTTCAGTGTTTGCCAGGCTTGGGACTAAAGTTGAAGTGGTGGAATACCTTGACAGGATCCTGCCTGGCATGGATACAGATGCCGCTAAAGAGTTGATGCGGTCCCTTAAAAAAGTTGGTGTCACATTCCATCTCAGCCACGAAGTGATTTCTGTCAAAGGATCTAAGACTAAGGCAAAGGTGGAGATGAAACCAAGGTCAGGCGGTGATGCAATCACCTTGGAGACAGATTATTGCCTTGTTGCAATCGGCCGTCGTCCATACACTGAAGGTCTTGGTTTGGAAAATACGGGCGTGAAACTGGATGAGAAGGGAAAGGTCATTGTAGGCGAGCATCTCCTGACAGATGAGCCAAACATATATGCCATTGGTGATGTCATCAAAGGAGCTATGCTTGCACATAAAGCAGAGGAAGAAGGAATCTATGTTGTGGAGTCGATCGCAGGTCAAAAACCCCACATTGATTATAATCTGATTCCGGGCGTAGTCTACACATGGCCGGAAATAGCTTCTGTTGGAAAAACAGAAGAAACGTTGAAGGCAGAAGGAGTAGAATACAAAGTGGGGAAATTTCCAATGAAAGCACTCGGCCGCTCGCGGGCGAGTGGGGATACCGAAGGATTTGTCAAAGTCATCGCGCACAAAGACACAGATGAAATACTCGGAGTGCATATGTTTGCTGCACGCGCAGCTGACCTCATTATGGAAGGAGTCGCTTTAATGGAATTTAAAGCTAGTGCAGAAGATATGGCTCGGATTTCACATCCGCACCCTACCTACTCAGAAGCTGCAAAGGAAGCTGCGCTGGCGGCAACTGACAACAGAGCATTACATTTCTGAGGTCTTATTTCTTCTTAGCAGCATACTGGCCGCTGACCCAGCCGATGTTGCCATCGTAACATACCTTATACCATTTCTGGCCATCGACGTTTTTGTCATCAAGATGGATCACCTCATAGCCCTTGTGCACCTGGAAAAGGATGTTTTGTTTGGTCACATCTGGTTCATTTCGTACCCTGACATTATTACCACCGATGACCAGCACATCGCCTTTGTCGCAGTTAGTGGAGACTGCAGAAATCTCAGCATCTTCAGGCTTTGTTTCTTCAGTGACTTTTTCGGCAGAGTCTTTAGCTTCTTCTTTTTCAACGGCTGCATTTGAGGTTTTTTCAAACTCATCACCCAGGCCAACGATATGCTTTACGGAAGCATTATAGACCAATTGAGTGGTATCCCCTTTTCCATTATCAAATTCGAGCGCATGTTCCTTTGCATTATAGGTGCCCGGTATCCCCTGGATAGCGGACGCTATATTCCTGGTTTCAAAAGAGTAGGTTTTACCGGAACGAGTGAAAATAATCTGCTTGGAAGAATCATTCACAGATTGCCACACACCTTCAAATTTTTCAGCATCATTTGAGCATGAAGCGATCATTAAAACAAATGCAGTGAATAGAGGGTAGGATAATTTCATAGCGTCAGGGTAAATTTTGTGCGAATATATAATATATTTTTGATATATGTATATCGAATCCCTTATTCGCCTTCGATTTCATCTGTCTGTTCTCTCCCTGACGGTTCTGCGGAGATAATCACGACCATTTCTCCTTTTACTTTTTCGGGATGCTTTTCAAACCAGGTGTATAATTCCGGCGCAGTACCGAAATGGTATTGCTCATGTATTTTGGATATTTCCCTGACCACGCAGACTTTTCGTTCCGCACTCATAAATATTTTGATCTCATCAAGGCATTTGATCAGGCGATAGGGTGACTCATACAGGACTATTGTATGTGGCAGGGTAGCGAGAAATTTCCAGCGGGTCTGTCTTCCTTTTTTGTGCGGCAGAAAACCTTCGAAGAAAAACCGGTCACAAGGAAATCCGGATCCGACCAGTGCCGGCACAAAGGCGGTTGGCCCTGGCAGCACGGTCACTTCCTGTTCAGCTTCCCTACATGCCCTCACCAGCATAAACCCGGGATCAGAAATGCCTGGTGTACCGGCATCCGAAACCAGTGCCAGCGTTTTCCCTTCTTTCAATAGCTGGATGACATGGGCCGTTGTATGATGTTCATTGTGAGCATGGTAAGGCCGGAGGGGTGTCTGGATTTCATACCTCGACAGCAGTCGCTGGGTGACACGTGTATCCTCTGCCAGGATCAGATCAACTGTCGAAAGTACCTCTTGTGCCCTGTGCGTGATGTCACCCAGGTTTCCGATAGGGGTGGGGACGATATAGAGCACAGTTAGACTGCCTTTATCTCAAAGGAGTAGTTCTCCATGATCAGGTTTGCCAGGAATTTCTGGCAGGCTTGATCAACCAGCACACGGGCTGCATTTTCGTCGGCAGCTTCGAGGGCGATTTCTATCCGCTTACCTATCCGGACATCCTCAACGCCGTTAATACCCGCGTGATCCATATTACGTGCTACTGTCTTGCCCTGTGGGTCGAGCAATTCTTTGTGTGGCATGACATTGATTTCAGCTTTGTATTTCATACCACAAAGGTAATAATCTAAACGTTCGTTTCGGCTAACGCTCAACGACCGGGGTATTTTTCTAGGAAGAGAGCTTTGTATTTCGGTATCGTTCGTTTCGGCTAACGCTCAACGACCGGGG
>JAWXAW010000053.1:0-15704 GCA_034439675.1 Saprospiraceae bacterium
AACAGTCAACAGTCAACAGTAAATAGTTGTGAAGTTGAACCTGCTGCGTGTCATCTGTTTAAAAAACAGATGTTAAGCGTAGATTGTATCTACGCTTTGACGTCAGCAAATTTTCAATTTGCGTTTTAAATGATTACCGATCACTCGATCACTCGATCACTCGATCACTCGATCACAGATCGCTGATCGCTGATCGCTGAACACAGATTCACTCCAATCTCACCGTCTCCCCCATGGCAGGTATCTCGATATGTTGAAATCCGTTCTCCCGGAGATATGATCTCCATGCCTGCTGTGTATCATACTCGCCATGCACGAGGAATAACTTTTTGAGTTTGGGTTTCTGATTATACACAAAGTCTTTCATCTCATCGCGGTCACCATGGGCGGAGAAGGAGTCCATGATTTCGACATCAGCTTTCACTTCCTTGTATTGATTGAAGATCTTGAGGCCTGGGGCACCGGCGCGAAGTTTGCCGCCCGGGGTATCAGGGCTGCAATAGCCGACGATGAGAAACGTGGCACGCGGGTCTTCGACATTATTGAAGAGGTGGTGTTTGACGCGGCCTGCATTCATCATGCCGGATGAAGAGATGATGATGCAGGGTTCCTTGCTGTTGTTAAGTCCTTTTGATTCTTCCGTCTGTCGGATATAGGTCAGGTCGTTGAAGCCGAAAGGATTAGTATCGATGAGCATATATTCATTGAGTTGGTTGTCGAAGCACTCGGGATGTGAACCATAGACAGCGGTGGCATTGATGGCGAGCGGGCTATCGACATATACTTTCACTTTGGGCATCAGGCCTGCTGTATTGGCCTGGTCGAGGAGATATACGATCTCCTGTGTGCGACCTACACTAAAGGCTGGGATGATCAGTTTGCCGCGTTTTTCAAGACATGTTTTCTTGATGATGCGGAGGAAGCGTTCCATTTCATTTGGCTGTGATTCGTGTATCCTGTCACCATAGGTTGATTCGCAGATCAGGTAATCGCATTCAGGCATCGGTTGCGGATCACGCAGGATTGGTCGATTTGGGCGGCCAATATCCGCGGTGAAGCCGAGCATAGTCGTCTTGCCGTTTTCTCTGATTTCCAATGTCACTGCCGCACTGCCCAGTATATGACCTGCATCAGTAAACATCACCCTGACATCATCATGAATCTTGTGCCATTGGTCGTAACCATATCCGACAAACAATCGCATGGCGCTGTCAACATCCTTACTCGTATAGAGTGGATCACGCATGGCAATCCCTTCTTCATCCCTGCGGTCGTTATTTTTTTTATTAAAAAACTCAGCATCCTTTTCCTGGATATGCGCACTGTCGAGCAACATGATCGTACAAAGGCTGCGTGTTGCATGCGTTGAGTGTATCGGACCCTTATAGCCGTCCTTCACTAACTTCGGTAATCGCCCGCAATGGTCGATATGTGCATGGGAGAGGACAACACAGTCTATCGCTTCCGGATTAAACAGGAAGTGGCCATTGCTGACCAGATCTTCTTTATAGTTGCCCTGGAACAAACCACAGTCCAATAGGAGGGTAAAGCCATTGTCCAGCGTCAGCAAGTGACTGCTGCCAGTGACCTGGCGGGCTGCGCCACAAAATTTGATGTTCATATGTCCGTATTGTTATATCAGGACAAGATAGAAAGAACGCTTGAGTTCGCTCAGATAGGTCTATTCCTGTTCCGATGGCTTGCCGACCAGATACATGATTAGCCCGAGAAGGAAGATCCCACCCCTGATGCCCCAGGCGACGCCGGATCCCCAGTTATTGATCCAGTTGAGAAATACAAAGTTCATACCCAGAAAGTATACCGCGGCTGAACATGCGCCGACGACCATGATGAAAGCTCCGAAGAAACGCATGAGGATAAGTGTTTTGTTTCAGGAAAGATGCATAAGGAGGGAAAAAAGCATACTTCGACGCTGAGCACAAATAGGGCGTGGATAGATTTCAATAGAGACGATAGACTTTAGACTCGCAAACAGAAGACTCAAGATACGGGATGGTGTAGGCGCTGCATGCAAGTGTCATCTGTTTTAAAAAACAGATGTTAAGCGTAGATTGTATCTACGCGTTCGTGTCAGCAAAGCTGAGCTTTGCAAAATGCAAAATTCAATTTTGCTAACGTTCAAGCGTAGATGCAATCTACGCTTAACGGTTTTTTGTTTTTAGGCTATCTCTACCCGCTAACCGTTAACCAATAACCATTAACCTTCTAAACATTACTCGTCAGCGAGCTCTTCAAATACCAGCGATTCAATCGCGCGATATTTGAAACAGAGATTTCCTTTGGACACTCCGCTTCACATGCATAGATATTGGAGCAACGACCAAATCCTTCCTTATCATGCTGATGAACCATAGCCTGTACACGTCTCGCATTTTCAACCTCACCTTGAGGGAGAAGGCCGAGATGAGATGCCTTGGCTGCTGCAAAGAGCATCGCGGATCCATTCGGACATGCAGCCACGCAGGCGCCACAGCCTATACAGGCCGCAGCATCCATCGCTTGTGAAGCGAGGTCTTTTTCGATAGGAATTGTATTGCCATCAACTGCGGCACCCGTATTGACGGAGACGAAACCACCTGCCTGGATGATGCGATCGAAAGCACCACGGTCGACCACGAGGTCACGGATAACCGGGAAGGCCTTTGCGCGGAATGGTTCTACCCAGATATGATCTCCATTCTGGAAATGACGCATGTGCAACTGACAAGCAGTCGTGCCCCCCAAGGGACCATGCGGACGGCCATTGATGACCATGCTGCAGGAACCACAGATCCCTTCGCGACAGTCATGCTCAAAAGCCACAGGTTCTTTCTTCTGCTCGATCAATGTCTGGTTGAGGACATCCAGCATTTCGAGAAAGGACATGTGTTCATTGGCATCGACGACATGCGTTTCAAATAGACCGGTATCATGGGCGTGACGCTGACGCCAGATATGCAGGGTTAATTTCATGTTGCTCATCATCAATTATTTAGCGGATGTTTTTATTGTTGAGTTGTTGAGAGGCTTATTAGCTGATATGCTTATAAGCTTATAAACTGATAAGCCTATAATCTTTTTTAGTGGTTATTTATAGGAGCGGGTTTTCAATGCTACATTTTCATATTTGCTGCATAAGTGGATTCTTTCCGTTGACATTCTGAAGCCGCTGGATGGAGTTTTCACCGCCAGCAGATAATGTGGGACTGTAGGATAGCGTTTTATTCTTCAGCATCTGTATTACTTATAGCTTCTGGTTTTCAATTCTACATTCTCAAATTTCAACGGCTCCTTGTGTAAGGTAGGAGGCACATTGGTATCCGTCCATTCCCAGGCAGCGACGTAAGCATATTCCTCATCATTACGCAGGGCTTCGTTGTCGACAGTGTATTCCTCACGGAAATGACCACCGCAGGATTCATTACGTTTGAGGGCATCCATCACCATGAGTTCGCCCATCTCCATGAAGTCTGCTACGCGGTATGCTTTCTCTAGTTCCGGATTGAAATCGCGGTCGCTGCCGGGTACGAAGACATTTTTATAAAACTCTTCGCGCAATGCACGAATCAGGCCCAGCGCTTTTTTCAAACCTTCTTCATTCCTCGCCATGCCGCAATAATCCCACATGATACGGCCAAGACGACGGTGGAAATTTTCCACAGATTCATTGCCTTTGATATTCATCAATGCTTTGAGGCGGTCATCGACTGCTTTTTCGGTGGCTTTAAATTCAGGGCCGTCAGGATTGAATTTAGGTGTGCGGATTTCATTTGACAGGAAGATGCCGACGGTGTATGGGATTACAAAATATCCATCGGCAAGACCTTGCATCAAGGCGCTTGCACCAAGACGGTTAGCACCATGGTCGGAGAAGTTGCATTCACCTAAGGCAAACAAACCGGGGATATTGGTTTCCAGATTATAATCGACCCATAAGCCGCCCATGGTGTAGTGGATAGCGGGATAGATCATCATCGGTGTTTTGTAGGGATTATCACCTGTGATCTTTTCGTACATCTCGAAAAGATTGCCATAGAGTTCCGCCACTTTGGCTTCGCCGAGTTTGAGGATGGTCGCAGCATCAGCGTTGTGTATGCCTTGTGTGTTGGCTTCAGATTTTCCATACCGCTGAAAGGCGGCTGCAAAATCAAGATACACCGCAAGGCCAGTGGCATTGACACCGAAGCCTTCATCGCAGGCGATTTTGGCTGCGCGTGACGCTACATCCCGTGGTACAAGATTTCCGAAGGCAGGGTAGCGACGCTCGAGGAAATAATCGCGTTCTTCTTCTTTCAGATCGATTGCTTTCTTCTTGCCGATTCGGATGGCTTCAGCATCTTCTTTTGATTTTGGCACCCATATACGACCGTCGTTACGGAGTGATTCGGACATGAGGGTGAGTTTGCTTTGGTAGTCGCCTGATACCGGGATGCAGGTCGGGTGGATCTGCGTGAAGCAAGGATTGGCCATATAAGCGCCTTGTTTGACAGCACGCCATGCGGCCGAGACGTTGCAGCCCATTGCATTGGTTGAGAGGTAGAAGACGTTACCATATCCGCCAGTGGCCATGATTACGCAATGTGCGCTGTGGCGTTCGAGTTCGCCGGTGAGGAGGTTGCGGGCGATGATGCCTCTTGCTTTGCCATCGACGAGGACGACGTCCATCATCTCATGGCGATTGAGCATCTCGACAGTACCAAGGGCGATCTGGCGTGATAAAGCCTGGTATGCACCCAATAGAAGTTGCTGGCCTGTCTGGCCACGCGCATAGAAAGTACGGGACACTTGCACACCCCCGAAGGAGCGGTTTTCGAGTAAGCCTCCGTATTCACGTGCGAAGGGAACGCCTTGAGCCACGCATTGGTCTATGATATCGGTAGAGCACTCCGCGAGGCGGTGTACGTTGCCTTCACGGGCGCGATAGTCGCCCCCTTTGACAGTGTCGTAGAAAAGTCGGTGTACGCTATCACCGTCATTCTGATAGTTTTTGGCGGCGTTGATACCTCCCTGGGCTGCGATACTGTGCGCGCGGCGGGGGCTGTCATGGAAAGTAAAGCACTTGACGTTGTAGCCCAGTTCGCCAAGTGATGCGGCTGCGGCAGCGCCGGCGAGGCCGGTACCGACGACGATCACATCGAGTCGGAGTTTATTATTGGGCGATACGAGGGGAATTGTGGCTTTATACTCTTCCCATTTGGTGGCGATGGGGCCGGGAGGAACTTTACCATCTAATATTTTCATGTTGATGTATTTCTAGAGGATGATTCAGGAATGATGGGTTCGGTGATTAGCGCAAGAAATAGTGGTACAGGGGCATGATGGCAAATCCTGCGCAGATCACGATCGAGTATATCCAGCCGATGGCGTTGATCAGTGGGGTGTATTTTTTGTGTGTGAGGCCCAGGGTCTGGAAGGCGCTCTGGAAGCCATGGACCAGGTGAATGCATAGGGCAGTGACACCGATCAAGTAGACTGCCACGAGCCAGAGCTGTTGAAAGGCGACATTGACCCGGCTGTAGATATCCTGCACGGCTTCGTCGTGGCCGGCATAAGTGACCATCGTGAGTTGATCGGTAAAGCGCATCTTGACCCAGAAGTCGCCCATGTGGAGGCACAGGAAGGCGAAGATCAGGATACCGAGCAGGGCCATGTTTTTGGAGGCCCAGGTGGCGCCGGCGACTTTGCCACTGCTGTATTTGTGACCTTTGGCTTTCCGGTTAGCCAAGGCTAATACGATGCCTTGGATGGCGTGAAGGAGGATGCCGGCATAGAGACCTATCGAGATGACTTTGATAAAGGGGTTGTGCGACATAAAAGCCGCGTAGATATTGAAGGACCGGCCACCGTCATCTGAGAGGAGCTGGAGGTTGCCGGACATGTGGACGAGGAGGAAGAGGATCAGGAAGATACCGGTGAGGCTCATGATCACTTTCTGTCCAAGGGAGGAGGTAAGGAAACGGGTAAACCAGTTCATAGTAGATCTGTGTATAAAGGACCTGCAAGATAGTGAGGTCTTGTGGATGTCAAAGGTAGGCAGGAAGGGAACAAAGGGGAAAGGGAGAAATGGGGAGTGGGGTATTTAGAGAGGGTCTAAATAGGTTGATGGGTTGATGGGTTGATAAGTTGATGGGTTAAAAGGTTAATAGGTTATAAGGTTAAAAGGTTAATAGGTTAGGGAGTATTCAATAAAGTGTGTCAAACAATGAGTGACAGGGCACTGAGGACAAACAGTCCCTTCGGGGCTTTTTGATCGAGAGTATTCAATAAAGTGTGTCAAATCAGCAGGGACAGGGTGCTGAGGACAAACAGTTCCTTCAGGCTTTTCGGGAGCTTTTTCATCTTTCGCACTCATACCTCTCACATTTTCACATTTTCACATTCTCGGTCTCTTACAAGATCACTCAATCACCGTCTCACCCTCTCACCATCCAAAGCAGCGCCACCCTGACCCGCTGTATCTTTACTTCTAAATAATCAGATGAAAGTCTAAATTCCCCTGGTGATTTTTTTCATTTGCCCTCCATCATCAGATCACGTGGAGGAAACAAAACGACAATGCTGTGAAACCACTCCTCTTTATCCTATGCTTAAGTATTGGTATACCTATTTCCGCGCAGCCTTGGATTTCAGAACTGTATTTAAAGCAAAATGTCCGGTCTGACAGCCTTTTTGTTCCCAATTTTTATGATATCCAGAAGGCCTATAATCGTTACGAAAAAAAACAACTGAGAGCCATTCGTTCACAAGGTGACAACGCAGCACAAGACGAAGGCAGATTTCCCGGCCAGGCCCAATACAAGAGATGGGAATCGCATATGGAACCCAGAGTATATCCCTCAGGCGACATAACACTGCCTGCCTCTGCTGCCGCAAATTTCCAAAAGTATCTTGCGTCATCCGATTACAAGGCAAGCCTAAATCATTCTCGTACCCCAACGGCTGCATGGACGCCCCTTGGCCCCACCGGCTCGGTTACTAATGGAGATCATCCGGGAGCAGCAAGAGTGAATTTTATACGCTTTGACCCCGCCAACAGTAATATCATGTGGACCCTTTCGCCAACGGGAGGGTTATGGAAAAGTATCGATGGCGCTCAACATTGGACCACAAATACAGATCAATTACCCATCATTGGCTGCTCGGATATCGCCATCGATCCCACCAATTCGCAGATCATGTATCTCGCCACCGGAGACGCTAATGGTACTGGTTCGCAATTAAACCTTTCCTCTATCGGCATCCTCAAATCTACAGATGGTGGAATGACATGGCCGGCGTCCAGTAATACACTCAACTGGCAACTCAGCTGGAATCGTTTTATCTACAAACTGTTGATCCATCCGACTCATCCTGATACTGTTTTCGCCGCGACCACCGCCGGAATATACTGGACCATCAATGCAGGTGCATCATGGACACAGATCCAGGCAGGCCAGTTTACCGATATAGAATTCAAGCCGGGCAACACCAATATTCTCTATGCTGTCTCAGGTATTTTTACAGGTGGTACATTTTATAAATCCACAGACGGTGGTTCAACTTTTAGCATCGTAACGGATGGACTGCCCCTATCTAATGACGTTGGACGACTGGAGATCGGCGTCACTCCTGCGGATACAAACTATGTATATGTTGTAGCTGTCAAAAAAGTAACGTACAACTTTCACGGATTCTATCGCTCAGTGGATGGTGGAGTTCATTTCACCCTTCAGGCCAACACGCCAGACATCCTCGCTGAGGGTTTGTCATCACAGGCCTGGTACAATATAGCCATGGCCGTATCTCCCATACACAAGGATACCATCCTGGTGGGCGGGACCAATATGTGGCGCAGTACCAACGGCGGAGTTACGTGGATACAGCACACCAGCAAAAACGGAGGCTTCATCCCTTATGTCCATGTAGATCATCATGCCATCATATTTCTACCTGGAACAGATTCCGTCTATTTTTCCGGCAATGATGGTGGCATTTTCAAAACATCAGACTATGGTGAAAATTGGGAACCCGTGAATGAAGGACTTCAAATCGCCCAGATTTACAAATTTGGTGTTTCTCCCCTGGACCCCTATACCATTCTCACAGGTCATCAGGATATGGCCACCTTTATGATGGAAGATACCAACTGGACTATTTTTACACGCAATACAGGTGACGGTATGGAATGCATCTATGAACATGATAATGATTCCATTCGGTATTTGGCTTCCAATTGGGGAAGGGTCATCGTCACGTACAACAAATATCCGCTTTACAATGTAGTGTGCACCTTCACAGGAAGTGGTGCCAATGCGCAGGGCAGCTGGGTCACCCCGCTCATCATGCATCCGCAGCATGATTCAACCTTACTGATCGGCAAAGCACAGGTGTATCGCACGACGAATGGCGGACAAAGTTTTTTACAGGTAGGAAATGTATCGGGAGGCAATTCCTATGTACATGCGCTCGCCTATGCACCCTCAGACCCAAATTATATTTATGCTGCCAAGTCAAACCGATTGTTTGTATCCACAGACGGAAGCACCTTTACCAACAAAACCGGAAACCTTCCTGTGGATTCAGCGAGCATAACCTCCATCGCGGTGTGCCCTACAAACCCCGAACAAGTATGGGTCACATTTTCAGGATACAAGGTAACTGTCAAGGTTTGGTATTCACCAGATGCAGGCACCACATGGAGTAATTATTCTACAGGCTTACCCAATCTCCCTGTCAATTGCATCAACTATCAGGACGCGTCAAATGATGCGCTGTATGTCGGAACAGACATCGGCATATATTTCAGAGACCATACATATAGTTCGTGGCAATCCTACTTTACGGATTTGCCGCGAGTCGATGTGGAAGAGCTGGATATAGCATACGATATCAGCAAGGTCAGAGCTGCCACCAATGGTCGGGGCCTATGGGAATCCAGCCTGGCAGTCTCCGTTCCAACGTTAGTAACATGGGTTGGAAATATTTCGACGGATTGGAATAATCCGGCAAACTGGAATCCAAATGCAGTGCCCACAGCCATGCAGGATGTGATCATCCCCGAAGTGATGAGCCCTAATCAGTATCCCATCGTCAATGTCACCGGTCTGTCGTGTAAAAACCTTACCCTACATCCGAATGCTTCGATGACAGTCCCGGCAGGGAAAGTGTTTAAGGCCATAGGCAACTAATACACTACCCTGTTTTCCGAACGTAAATTTTGATCCACTGGTCAGAGGACGTGCAATACATGAGGACAACCTGTCCTTTTCATTTTTAACAGCATACATTGCTTCTTAAGCCAATCTTAAGAATTACTTCAGGTGACTATAACCCAAAGGGGCGAACCTTTGCACCATAAAACTATATCGCCATGATTTCAGCAACCCATCTTCACGCCATGATTGTCCATTTTCCGATCGCCTTACTATTTGCAGGATTTCTTTCGGAAGGTATTGCGTTCATCAGCAAAAAGGAATTTTTCAAACAAGCCGCATTCTACCTCCTCGTGCTTGGAGCGCTGGGGGCCATAGCTGCGTTTTTCAGTGGCGACTATGCTGGAGAAGGCATCGAAGAAGGTCCGCTGGAAGGCCCAATGGAACTACACGAACAAGTTGCAACTATTACCCTCTGGCTTTCCATAGCCGCAGCTTCCTTTAGGGTAGTGACCACGTATTTTAAACTGATTCCCGTGTGGACAAAATGGGTGAACACCCTGATGTTTACAGCTCTCATTGGAGCCGTAAGCTATACCGGTTACCTTGGCGGGCAATTAGTCTACAGTCATGGCGCAGGCGTTCAACTGGTCATGCCGGATTTCAACACATCAGCCGAAGATGCTGACTAACAAGCCGTATCTTTGAAATCAAACGGTTTTGACCTTTGCCCATGCGTATCCTCATCGTAGAAGACGAACCCTCCATTGCCAATTTTATCAGCGATGGATTAAAAGAAGAAGGCTTTGCAGTGGATGTGGCAGACAATGGCCGAAAGGGACTGCAGTTTGCTCAGGACAACATGGACGACTATGATGTCATATTGCTGGACTGGATGCTACCTGGAATGAGCGGAATTGAAATATGCAGGGCGATACGCCAGGACAATACAACAGTACCCATTATCTTCCTGACAGCAAAAGATACCGTGGATGATGTGGTCTTTGGCCTTGAATCAGGCGCCAATGATTACATCCGAAAACCTTTTTCATTCGAAGAACTGCTTGCCCGCATCCGTGTGCTCATGCGAAGCAAAGAATATGAAACCACGGTGTTCGCTGCAGGGGATATGGAACTCAATATTGAAAAACATACCTTGACAAAACGTGGCAAACCTGTAGAGCTCACCCAAAAAGAATTTTCACTCTTAGAATTCCTGATACGAAATAAAGGCAAAGTCTGCCGGAGGACACGTATCATCGAAAAAGTGTGGGACATCCATTACGATCATGACAACTCTGTCATCGACGTATACATCAATGCTCTGCGCAAAAAACTGGACGAACCCGGCCTGCCTTCGCTGATTACCACGGTGCGGGGCGTAGGCTATAAAATTGAAAGCGGCGAATGAGCCTGAAATTTAAAAATCGGATCGCCTATTTCAATACCCTAGCCGTGGCATTGATCACGTTACTGGTTTTTATGGTCATCTATTTTGTGGTGCATACAACCGCCTTTGCTCACCTCGACAAAGATATCACCACTGAAAAAGATGAAGTTATCAACAATCTGGACTGGCATCATGACTCGATCATTATTAATAAGATGCCTGAATGGGACGAAGCAGAGCACAACAAGGTAGAGGTCAATCCCACCTTCCTTCAAATCGTAGACCTCAAAGGAAGAGTTGTATTTCATTCCACCAATCTGCTGACCGACCGCTTTCCGTACAACCCAAAGATCACTAGTGAGATTTTCTATGACGATGTACTCAGTAACCAAAAAATACGCCTTGGCCAGTTTCCCATCTATAACGACACAGGCAAAGTCATCGGACAACTCACGATAGCCATATCAAGGCAGGAATCTTATATCATATTACACAATCTTGTTTTGGTACTGCTCATGGCATTTCCATTAGTGCTGATCGTATTGTTCCTTGCTTCATCCTTCGCTGCCTCAAAAGCTATAGAGCCTGTCCATCAACTCATCAAAACGGCCTCAGGTATCAGTGATTCAACCATCGGAACACGCTTAGTACTGCCTGCCCGAAAAGATGAACTCTATGACCTGACCCAGACCATCAATGACTTGCTGGCCCGAATCGAAGTCAGCCTGATGAAGCAAAAACAATTTACCAGCGATGCCTCCCATGAAATGAGGACCCCACTGGCGGCTATCCGGGGCACTCTCGAAGTTTTAATCCGCAAGCAAAGGGAACCTGAAGTATATGCTGACAAAATAGGCAGTATCATTGAGCAGGTGGACCGTCTTGACGCCTTGCTGGACCAATTGCTTAAACTGGCCCGCATGGAATCCGGAGGGACAATAGTAAATATGGAGATGATTTCACTCCTAAAGGTCATAACATCTCTGGAAGAAAAATGGAAGGCACCGTCGAAGGGTAATTCCATTTCGATTCATGTACATGTGGATGAAAAAGTGATGGTAAAAGGGGATAGCCTGTACCTGGAAATCATGCTGGATAACCTCGTGAATAATGCCATCAAATATGGCCGGAAGGATGGCCGTGTGGATCTCACCTGGAACCAGGACACCAGGTCGCTTGCCATCCGCGATGACGGGTATGGCATCCCTGATGCTCATTTACCCCATATTTTTGATCGCTTCTACCGGGTAGACGCCTCAAGAGGCTCCGCTGTTAAAGGGGCAGGGATTGGTCTGTCGATTGTCAAAAAATTGGCTGACCTGCAATCCATATCGCTCACTGCAGTGAGCAAAGAAAGCGAAGGCAGCACTTTTACAATGACTTTTCCCCGCTGATTTTCAGTCTTGTTTTTCTTAAGCAGATTTTAAGGTTTACTAAAGATGACCCAAAGGTGCCTGCCGGCATCTTTGTATCATCAATCACAGATTAAACTTTAAAATAGCTGAAATGAAAAAATTAAATCTATTGCTCGTTTTTTCTGCTCTCTTTTCATTCATGATGCTGCAATCCTGCACCAATAACAGCAAGCCACAGAATGAAATGCAGCAGCCTGTCGCTCAGGATCAAGCTACCACCAATACACCCAGCACGGAAGGAGACGAAGCAAATGAGAATGAAGGGGCTAAGGGATCAAAAGCCTTGCAGCCTAATACAAATGGGACTATAAATACTAAGGCCCTCAACTACAAAAACATGCAGGAGGCCTTTAAGGGCGAAACGACAGCAAGCGCCAAATATGCTGCCTACAGTACAAAAGCTGAACAGGAAGGACAGCATTCCATCGCCATGCTTTTCAAAGCGGCTTCAGCATCAGAAAAAATTCATGCCAACAATCACAAAGCCGTCCTCGAAGAAGCTGGACAGAGTGTTCCTGTAATTAAACCGGAATTTACTGTAAAGACAACACGTGATAACCTGAACGATGCCATCGCAGGAGAGAGCTATGAGATCTCGACCATGTATCCATCATTTATCACCACAGCCAATAGCATAGGAGATCAGTTTTCACTGGCCAGTCTCAACTATGCCTACAAAACAGAACAGAAACACAAGCCGCTCTATGAGAAAGCCCTTGCTGCTTTAGACAGTAACACGGCGAATACACTTCCCACCGTATTCTATATCTGTCCAACATGCGGAAATACCTATGAATTAACTGCACCGAAGCGTTGCGGTATTTCGATGACCAGCTCGGATAAATTTATCAGGATCTCATCCGTCAATTCATAGCAAAAACTTTGGTGTGGATTTTGGGGCTCCGGAGAGATCCGGGGTCCCTTTTTATTTTACGAACGTCCAAATTATTCCATCCTGCCAAAAGAGTAGCATGATCAGATCAACCGCTAAAAAAGTAAGTGTCATGACTTCTACGCCAGCGTAGAAAGCCATTTTCTCAGGCAACTGAAGACAGAAATGTGTGAAAAATGTAAACTTTTTTATGAAAAGTATAAATTCCCCAGGTAAAAAAACAAACATCTTTGTGTGAGGATAATCCTAAAAAGTAAAAAACCCGGGATCATGCTAAAGATTGGGAGCTCATGTAGTTTTGTGGATTTTTCCGTCTGAGGCGATACCGTTTAAACGTAATTTTCTTTTATTTCTAAATACATAAAATCAAAAATCATATGAACAAACATGGAATAATTTCATCCGTTATTGCGCCGATATTGATCCTCATTTTCAGCTTCGCTATGGGCAATGTCAATGCGCAAACCAAATCTCCTGATGCGGGATCCTGCTGTGTAATGAACAGCGGAAAAATGATGGTCATGGAGAATGGGACTTATAAACCACTCGACCACAAGATGACCATGAAAAATGGGACTACCTGCTCACCGGATGGCCAGTGTATTAAAAAGAATGGAAAGAAAGTGAAAATGAAAGAAGGCCAGTGCATGAATATGAAGGGAAAAGTAAAATCATGCAATATGAAAATGGATAATGTGAACAGCGAACTGAAGGCAACAACATATACATGTCCTATGCACGCCGAAGTAGTCTCTGACAAAGCCGGTAAGTGCCCCAAATGCAATATGGCATTAGTGAAAAAGGAATAAGCTGACCAACTCCATCGCTCGTTTTTATTCATCTGCCAGCACTATAGCTGATTAGCGAACAAAGAGTTGAGAATATAATTTGTCGCTCCGCCATATTGCCAAACAGATTTTAGCAGCATGGCTTTTTTAAAGTTTGTATTTTACTTGTTTGAATGTCTCACAACTATATATAGCATTGAGAAGTTCGTTATAGCCAACAAAAACATTGGAATTCTTCTCCATAGCATATCAGTCGATATGAGTTTTTCAATTAAGTCAAGAGAAAATGCTTGATCTAATTTTATCTGAATAGGAATCTGAATGATTATAGTAGAAGCCAACGTAATCAAATTGAATAGCAATGCTAAAAAAACCATCCACCTTGGGATAGCTGTCGGCCGAAACCAAAATAAAAGTATTTGAGGAATAAAAGATAGGAAAAAGATGATGACGAAAAACGGAATGATAAGTTCACTGTCAACATGATGAAATTTGGGAAATTCCGCTTCACCTACCCAACGCCATGTTCTATAGGCCACGAGTGAGTTTACGATACCACCTCCAAATACGTAAAAGGATAGTAGAATATATATTGAAAATACTATACTAGAAACTTTGTTTTTATTATTCATTATTATTACTTGCTAAATTTCAATTTTATAAAACTGCTGGTAGCTTGCCGCTGTGTGCCTTGAATGGTAAATATAGTTCTTTAATGAAAGAATTCCCAGAGCGTGAAAGTCCCTTATATGCGGGTGTAACCAACCGAAGTATTTGTAAGTCAAATGGGGATTGGGGTGACTCATGCACTGAAGACGTCCATCGCTATAGCTATGGCCTTCAATATAACCGAGACGAGAAGGATCGGGGCAATATCAACTAGAGGTGAGCTGGAAGAGTTGGTTAAGTCTCAAGCAAAGGTTGAAATTAGCCTTCAGGAAAGCAAGTCCACCCAGTTATGATGTACGAAATCATATGCTGGATGAAAAACAGGTGGCCTGAATATTCACAGCCACACAGAAACTCACCCAAACTCCGGATTCCTCGGTAGTATCAACTGGCGGGGCCGCCTAGTCGATTAGCGGTTCGGCATTCTTTTTTGTAGTTTAATTTTTATTTTCCTAAGACTGGAGTGTCCAAAGCCAAGCGTCTCCAATTTCCTCGTCTTGCACTATTTTAGAAAACACAAAACTAATATGCTGCAAAATATTTGTCGAAGCGTTGTATTCAGGTGCTGTTTTAGCAGTAATAATGATTGTTGGAACTGTCTTTCTTGAAATGGCTATAAGTTCTTTACATTCAAAAGAAGCAATGCCTTGTCCTTCAAATTCTTTAAATGTCCAATATGCAATTTCAACTTTTTCGTCTTTGGGTGTCCTGTAAAACTACCTGTGCCAACAACTTGATTGTCTTTAAAAACAAAGTAAACTACCCAAGGCTTGATGAAGCCTATTTTTGGGTAGTATTCGTTCATTAAACCAATTAATTTTTGGCAGTCTGCCGATGAATAAACTTCACTAGTCTTGTCCTCGTTAATATGTATAATTTTTAATTCCATTTTGGCTCTCATTAATATTGACGGTGTGTCGCTCTATACTGACCACTGTGAGTGGTTGTGTTGCTGGCCGTCATTTATTTTATGTCGCCTAGGTTACCCTTTGGTGTCGTATTATTTTTAGATTTCAAAATCGTCCAAATAAGTATAGCGAACACTAAAGTCAAAACTGCGAATGATTTCTCAAATTTGGTCTTGGCGAAAATGTTACCTATAGTGTTCAGAAGAAATAGAATAAGAAAAATCCATAGTATGATGTTTATCGTTTTATTCTTAAATCGAAATGGCACATGGCCGACCTTCATTCGCAAAACAAGTCCCAAAAATAGGATTATAAGAATCGAGATGGATTCATAAATATACATTTCGGAATCATTTTGAAGTCGTCCACCCCAAGCTATGTCATAGGGAACGATCTTAGCGATTACACATAGTGTTTTAGCCCCCTAAATACCCGGACATAATTACAATAAAAAATTTGTAATTATGAGCATGAAAAAGAAGTACACGAATGCAGAAAAGATCAGTATTGT
>JAWXAW010000054.1:0-20632 GCA_034439675.1 Saprospiraceae bacterium
AAAGGACGTAAACAGTGTACATATACCTTACGATGTTCCATAAATGAAAAAGGCACCGGATTTACTCCAGTGCCTCTTAGTAGCGGGGGCAGGACTTGAACCTACGACCTTCGGGTTATGAGCCCGACGAGCTACCAACTGCTCCACCCCGCGATGTTTCTTTCCGACTCTTCTTCTGAGCGGGACGCAAATGTACGCAAAGTTCATGATACTACAAAGCCAGCCCCAAATTACTGGTTGCCGAGCGGAACCGAATGGGTGCTGAGCGGAGTCGAGGCATCTGGCGCCAATCCACCCCACTCCGCTCGCTGACTGATGATCTCATCATTGACCCATTGCTGGGACTGCCTGAGCAAGGCAAAAGCATTGTCTCCCTGGATGGCTTCACCGACCGACAATTTAACGTAGGTTCTTGGCTTAGCCAGGTATTTGAAATAATGCCCTGCCATGGTGTCGGTATGATCCCAATAATCATCAAGACTCTTGTATTCCATAGCAAAAGGAATCACCGGCACATTTAA
This sequence comes from Saprospiraceae bacterium, assembly GCA_034439675.1. Lineage (GTDB taxonomy): Bacteria > Bacteroidota > Bacteroidia > Chitinophagales > Saprospiraceae > Opimibacter. The sequence goes on from JAWXAW010000054.1 coordinate 522, forward strand.
TTCTGCAGCTACGTCGAAAGAACCTTTCTGAAAAGTAGCAGTCAGTGGTTGCACACCAGTCTTTCCTTCAGGGTAGATCAACACTGACTTACCTTCCTTCAATGCATTATAAATAGCTTCCTTAGATGCACTGCGGCTCGTCTTACTTTCTTTATTGACAAAAATAATTCCTGATATTTCTGCCCCTTTCCCTACAAACGGATAGTTACGCACATCTGATCTGCTCACCGGATTAGCCTCAAGGAATGCCAGGCAAACAAATGGATCAAGCGATGAACGGTGATTTCCAACATAGAGATAATTTCTGTCATGCGGAAAATGGCCTTTCAATTCAACTTTATAATTAAGAATCAGCACAGCAGACTTAGCCCATATGCGCCTGATCTTTAATCTGGTTTTATATTTGTTGACCGGCAACAGCCCGACTAAAACCACAACCAAAAAGGCCAGCATTGACGACAGGGCGAAGAAGAACAACCTGACATAACCACGGATCTTATTTCCAAGCATAAATAGAAGGAGATTTAGTAAGGATGGTCGCGTAGATATTAAACACGTTCGATAATGATAGCCGATGCACCACCTCCCCCATTGCAAATGGTGGCTAGCCCATATCTGCTCTCTTTTTGCTGTAATACATGGGTCAGTGTGGTAATAATCCTTGCGCCGGAGGCTCCCAGCGGATGCCCTAAAGCACATGCACCTCCATTGACATTGACACGTTCATGATCGATATCCAACACCTTTTCAAAGGCCATGGGTACGACTGCAAAAGCTTCATTCACTTCAAAAAAATCAATTTCATTTTTGCTGAGCCCGGCTCTTTCAAGTGCTTTGGGAGTGGCAAGGGTTGGAGATGTCGTGAACCAGAAAGGGTCTTGTTCCGCGTCAGCGTATGATACTATCCTGGCAATAGGCTGCAGCCCATATTTTTTCACAGCTTCTCCACTGGCCAGGATGAGAGCAGAAGCGCCATCATTGATTGTGGATGCATTGGCAGCAGTCACTGTTCCATCCGGACTAAAGGCAGGACGAAGGGAAGGAATTTTATCAAAATCTACTTTGAAACACTCCTCATCCTGATCGATGACCAGCGCTTGGCCTTTACGTTGTTCTATCTCAACAGGCGTGATTTCATTTTTAAACCGGTTCTCTTTCGTTGCCTGCTGGGAACGCTTATAGGATTCTATCGCAAAAGCATCCTGAGCCTCACGGGTGATGCTATACTTTTCTGCTGTTTTATCCGCACTTACACCCATGGCACTTTGGCTGTACACATCTGTCAGCCCATCCTTAGTGAGTCCATCGACTAATTCGGCATTGCCAAACTTTTGGCCCCACCTCATACCCGGCACATAAAACGGAATATTGGACATACTCTCCATCCCTCCGGCGACAATGATATCGGCCTGTCCGAGGGCTATGGCCTGTGCGCCAAACATGACGGATTTCATCCCGGAGGCACATACTTTATTGACCGTCGTACAAGGCACGTTATTTGGTATCCCTGCCCCCAGTGAAGCCTGCCTTGCAGGAGCTTGCCCAAGATTGGCCGAAACTACATTACCAAAAATGACCTCCTGTACCTGGTCAGGCTGCACATTTGAGGCCGCAAGTGCACCTGCAATAGCTTTTGCTCCTAGCATAGTGGCTGAAAGGCTGGCCAGGCTCCCTCCGAAACTACCAATTGGTGTACGGGTGGCGGATACGATATATATTTCCTTCATAAATTTCTTTCCTTTAGCGGCGACAAAACTAAACAATACACCAGCAAACAGGTTCATCCAGACAAGTCATATAGTGTTCCGGGCTCTCAGAGAGAAAAATATTTTATGTTTGCAGTCCGGTTTGAGAAAGCTTTAAACCAAGAGGGGCTATAGCTCAGCTGGCTAGAGTGCTTGCATGGCATGCAAGAAGTCGTGGGTTCGAGTCCCATTAGCTCCACGTAAGGGCCCCAAAATGGGGTCTTTTTTTTTGCTCAGCAGCTAGAGTGTCCCGCCACGTAGTTCCTATAAGGAACAAGTGCGGCGGGAAAGTCCTGGGTTCGAGTCCCATTAGCTCCACTTGAAGACTCCACTATGGAGTCTTTTTTTTAGCTCAACGATAAGAGCGCCCCGTCACTCAACATTAATGCGGCGGGAAGGCCAAGGGTTCGACTCCTCTCTGCCCCACAAAAAGTCACCATATTGGGGCGTTTTTGGGCTAAAACATTTCTTTTAAGTAAGTCGTATTAAGCTAAAACTTACATGCTTCACCTATATGCAATCACGATATTTAGTTTACCTTTGGATTCTTATTGAGGCGTTCCATATCAGCGACTTGTTTTTAGCTTTGCCTTTAACTTAGACGAGCTGTGCACACTTCAAGCAAATCAAAACATTAATCTTTTTTTATAAATGAAACTTTTTGTCGCTAAACTGCCCCAGAACGTCACTTCAGAACGTCTTAAGGCTATGTTTGAATCCTATGGCAGTGTACTTGATGCCAAGGTTATTACTGATCGCGATACCGGCATGTCTAAGTGCTACGGTTTTGTGGAAATGGCTACTGAAGAAGGAGCCAGAGATGCCATTGACAGACTTAATGGCACTGAAATGGATGGCAAAGAAGTCCTTGTAAAGGAATCTGATCCAGCTCCACGCAGCAATGATCGTGGCAGAGGAGGTCCTCCAAGACCAGGCGGAAGACCACCATTTAACTCAGGCGGTGGAGGCAGCGGAGGCGGTGACCGGAGATCTAGCGGACCAAGGCCCGGCGGCGATCGCTGGGGTGGAAGTGGTGGCGGTGGAAATGACGACCGTTCCAGATCATCAAATCGCTTTGGAGACGACCGCCCGAAGAAGCGCTATGATGACGATTTCGATGACAAACCAAGACGCAAACGGATCTGATCACAGGTCCGGCTGAGTTTTCCTAAAATACTGTATACCAAAGAAAAGGTAGAGGTTCACTTCGCTGAGCCTCTACCTTTATTTATTTGTACAGGCTATTAAAATGCTTACTGATAACTGCAGACTGCCAACTACTAACTGCCGACTGAAAACTGCTAACTTCTAACTTCCCGCTCTGTTTTTACTCTTGAACCTTCACTTTTCACTCTTCACTTTTCACTTTCCTTTCCCCTGCACCAGGATGAGCATGGTGTAAAAGAGTATTTTGATATCCAGGCTGATCGACATATTTTCAATATACAGGATATCAAATTTGAGCCGCTGCAACATCTGTTCGATGTTACTGGCATAACCATATTTGACCTGGCCCCATGAAGTAATTCCAGGCCTTACCTTCAGTAAATGTTTGTAATGGGGGGCCTGCTCCATGATCTTATCAATAAAATATTTCCGTTCAGGCCTAGGACCTACCAGAGACATTTCACCTATCAATACATTCCAAAGCTGAGGCAACTCATCCAGTCTCCATTTGCGCATGACTGCACCCCAGGGTGTACATCGGTCATCACCATCGAAAGACAATTGCGGCGTAACCCCCTCCGCCCCGGTATACATTGAACGGAACTTGTGGATCATAAAGGGATTTCCATTGAGCCCTACCCTCTCCTGGGAGTAAAAGACAGGGCCTGCAGAGGCGAATCGTACACGAATAATAATGTAAACAAATACCGGTAGCAGAATGACAAGGCCAACGATACTGACGGTGATATCCATCAAACGTTTGACCAGCTTCTCCCAGTTGAGCATAAGGCCCTGCCTGATCTCAATGAGTACGGCACCATACAAATAGTTCATTTTAACCGTACCTAATAGAATATCATACATATCAGGTATGATCTTGACAAGAACCTCCTCGTTAAAATCAAAAAGAACGTCCAGTATGCCCTTGAGTTTATTGTGTTCTGATGTTTCAATTGCAATCAGTGCCTCTTCGACTTCATAAGTTTGTATGATGTCAGGTAACTGATCAATGGTGCCCAGTTTGTTGAGATGTCCATCCAATGCATTAGGGCCACTAACCTCACTTTCAATAAAACCAATCAATCGGTTGCCAAGGCTTTTTTTTCGTGTCCTGATTTCCTCAAATAATTCAAACGCTTTCTGGTTACCTCCGATGATAATCGTGGTATAGGTGATTTTCCCTGATCGTAATCTTCTGCTCGCAATGGTCAGGACAAACATTCTGACGACCGCTGTAATGATGAAATGCAAAAGGAATAACCTGAAAAAAGACTGGACGTAATCCGATACGTCGTCCGCCTGGTCATCGAGCAACAAAGTGAAGAAGATGATCACAACACCAGCCAGCGATAAGAAAAAAGTTCTGACCAGCGTTGTAAGCCTTGACAATCTATAGATATCACGGTATCTGTCAAATATCCAGTAAAAGATGATCCAGGCCAATGGCACAATCACCAGGCCATACCAGAAATTATGATCATTAATCACCCCATCCTTGAAGGTCTTTCCCTCTCCTTGTGCGCGGAAATAATAAAATAACGCCCAGGCAGTCATGGCTGAAGCCAGGTCAGCGCAGCCGTATAAAAACATATGAAATCTCCTGAGTTCCTTCATTGCATCAGAGATGAACCACCTTTATATTATCCAGGAAAATATTGTACTGCGGCTCCGGTGACCCGGTTGGATACAAGGAGCGGAATAAAATTTTATAAGCCGGAAAATCCGATTCCGAAATTTTGTCTGTGAGTTCAATATAGAGCATATTCCATTCCGGTGATGGCCGGACAAGGTAAAAGAAATTGGAGGATGATTGCCCATTCAGTGCAATACCTAAAATGCCAATACTGAATTCGATTTCGCTCTTATACCTTAATTCAAGATATGAAGGTTTACCGTCGGCAGGCAATCCGGACATGGGTACTGTGTGACCTACTTCAATAAAAAAGGCTTCTTGTGAAAGCACTATCTGACCTGCATACTGACCTTCAAAAACATCCACAGATGAACGGATCAGTTCACTTGCCGAAACTGTATCCCGATTGTCTGTAAAGGCATTCGTCAATTCAAAATCGGCCAACAAACTAAAAACAGTTCCGGTCCTGTAGGAAGTCACCGGCTGAATCTCTATGTCCACACCTTCCCCCGCCAGGAATTCGAAACTATCGACCGCAAACATTGGATACTGTATCGGATCGCTAGCAATTCCGTTATTGCGTATGCCGGGATAAAAGGTAAACCTGGTTTCTCCCTGATCAAGGTAATAAATATCCACAGGGGGTGTAAAGACACCAAGAAAGTTGCCATTCGCATTTACCCATGTTTCGGTAATCTTATTGGTGCCTGAACCCTGCCCTGACTCAATATGGAATGCAAAGGGCTGGAGATGCACTACGGTTGGTTTAGGCTCTTCCGGATTAATGATATTACAACTACCCAGGCCAATTGCCAGGGCTATTACAAGCCAAATCATCCGGTCACATACCTGGTTACTTTTCATGTTTCATGATTTGCTCCATGATCTGCGATGCTACTTCAACAGCCCTGGCTCCTTGGTGAAACGATACACCTGAAGCCGAATTGTTACACATAGCATGATAAAACTCTGTAAGCTCCAATTCAATTGCATTATGCTTGCTGACGACAGGATTATCAGCTGCAATCCAGCGGTCGCCGTCAGGCAAATCCAGTTTCATGGTCAACATATCACTAGGCTCAGCATGATACAGTTTCACCACCTGCACTTCGTGATTTAAAAAATCCATGGCCATATACTGATCTCGCTGGAAGAGCCGCAGCTTGCGCATTTGTTTAAGACTGATCCTGCTGGCAGTAAGGTTGGCTACAGCATCATTTTTAAAGGTAATCCTCGCATTACAGATATCAGCTGATTTGCCAGCCACACCCACACCATTCGCTTCGATATGGTCAACCTCGGCATCAACCATGGACAAGACAAGATCAATATCATGAATCATGAGATCCATGACTACCGGAACATCCATTCCCCGAACATTGAAAGGCGCAAGCCGATGAGCTTCGATAAAGACTGGTTTGTCAATTCCCATCTTCTGTGCGGCTATAAAAGCCGGATTATACCTTTCTACATGACCCACTCTGCCTACCAATCCCTTGTCGGCCATCAAAACAGCAAGTTTTCGGCTGGTCACCGGATCACCTGTCAATGGCTTTTCAATGAAGAGGTGTTTGCCCGCTTCAATTGCTGAGACGGCCATATCAAAATGAGCCACTGTCGGGGTAACAATGCATAATGCTGAAACGCGGTCCATTAAGGCCGCCGCACTCTCAAAAGCAGGCAAATTATACTTAGCAGAAATCTCCTCCGCTCTATCCTGATCAATATCGTAAAAGCCGACTAATGAAAAGCCCTCAATCCGACTGAGGCATTCAATATGATACCGACCCAGGTGCCCTGCTCCGATAACCCCTATTTCAACCTGATGATTCTGCCCCATACTATTCTTGTTATTTCATTCAAATGATTGACTTCCTTGCCGTTTGCGCAAATAAAGAAGTCATTCGGTTAAATGAACATTTGATTTATTATACAATGAATGTTCTCGCGCTCTTCAAAGCTTCTTTGAGTCCCTCAGGTGAAGTTCCACCTGCTGTAGCAAAGAAAGGCTGGCCCCCACCACCTCCATGAATCGCTTTTGCTAAATCTTTTACGATATTTCCCGCATGAAGCTTTCTGTTTTTTACCAGTTCTTCACTGATGTAGAGGGTGAGCTGTACTTTGCCATCTCCTTTTGAACCTAACAATAAAAAATTCTGATCTCCCAGTTCCTGACCCATTTGGTAAATCATCTGCTTGATTAACTTCTGATCTGTGATATCCACTTCCTGGCTGACAAACTTGACGCCATTAATGGTTTCAATACTTTGCATCAAGGCGGTCTTAATCATCGTTGCTTTTCCGGCTTCCACTTCTTCGATTTGCTGTTTCAGATCCTTTACTTCAGCCATCAATTCCTTCAGTGACTTGATCAGATCAGCAGGATTTTTCAATTCTGACTTGATCTGTGCCAGTTGATACAGCTGGTTATTGACATATTTTTCTGCGCCATCTGCAGTCACCGCTTCGATGCGCCTGACACCAGCAGCAACCGCGGACTCTGAAATGATCTTTAAGAATCCAATGTGGCCTGTTGACCTGACATGACATCCCCCACAGAGTTCAATAGAATACGCAGGATCGAAGGTGATAATACGAACCCTTTCTCCATATTTCTCTCCAAACAACATCCTCGCCCCTGATTTTTCTGCCATACTGATCGGGATGTTACGGTCTTCCTTCAACTGAATGTCTTCCCTTATTTTCTGGTTGACCATGGCTTCTATTTTTTGCAATTCTTCAGAAGTCACTTTTGCAAAATGGGAAAAATCGAACCGGAGATATTCTTCATTTAATAATGATCCTCTTTGTTGTACATGATCACCGAGGACATCTCTTAAAGCTGCGTGCAACAAATGCGTTGCTGAATGATTATTTTCAATACGTCTTCTTCGCTTTACATCAATACGGGTGGTTACGGGAGCAGAAACCTCAGCAGGTAAGCGCATCGCGAGATGGATAGGCAGATCATTTTCCTTGATCATGTCCACGACTTCGATCTTCTCATTACCAAAACTCAGGATGCCTTTATCGCCCACCTGACCGCCACCCTCAGGATAAAAAGAAGTGCGGTCGAGCACTAATTGATAATGGATGCCATCTCTGTCTTCTACACTCCTGTACTTGACAAGTTTGACACCTTCAAGCTGATCATGATCGTATCCATCGAATACCGGGCTCGAAGAAGTTGGATTCACGTCAATCCAGTCTCCTGTTGCTATCGTTGCATCTGATCTCGAACGTTGCTTCTGTTCCTGGAGTGCCTTGTTAAAACCTGATTCATCAATGGACCAACCTTTCTCTGCCGCCATTAAACGGGTCAGGTCAACAGGAAATCCATACGTATCATACAATTCAAAGGCGTCCTTTCCGGCAATGATTTTGTTGGTGGCCTTCAGTGTTTCAAACCGCTTGATTCCTCCTTCGAGTGTTCGTAAAAATGAGATTTCTTCCTGCTCGATAACCCGTTTAAGAAAATCTTTTTGTTCCTGGAATCCAGGAAAAATGTCCTTGAAAAAATCAGCAAGCAAGGGCACAAGGCGGTGCATCAAAGGCTCTCTGGTGTCGAGGAAAGTGTAGTAGTACCTGACAGCCCTTCGCAAAATTCTACGCAGCACATAGCCTGCTCCAGTATTCGAAGGCATCTCTCCGTCCGCTATTCCAAAACTCACTGCACGAACATGATCAGCAAGTACCCGCATGGCAATGTCGGTCATGACCGTTCCACTATAGTCATTGCGGTATGGTATGCCCGTGGCTTGTTCCACATAATAAATCAGTGGTGCAAAAATATCAGTATCATAATTAGAGGTCTTTCCCTGGATAACGCGCACCAATCGTTCAAACCCCATTCCTGTATCCACATGCTTTGCAGGCAATGGCTCAAGAGAGCCATCTGCTTTGCGATTAAATTGCATAAAGACCAGATTCCAGATTTCAATCACGTTTGGATGCCCGGTATTGACAAGATCAGCGCCGGGTATCAACTTACGCTCTTCTTCGCTCCGGAGATCAACATGAATTTCCGAACAAGGGCCACAGGGTCCGGTGTCTCCCATCTCCCAAAAATTATCCTTCCGGTCAAAGGATAAAATCCTTTCATTTGGCATCCATTGATTCCATATCTCACGGGCTTCAGTATCCTCGGCCAGTCCATCTGCCTTATCACCGCCAAACACACTTGTGTATATGCGGTCAGCTGGTAACCCGAGCCGGACTGTCAGCAACTCCCACGCCCAGTCAATGGCTTCCCTTTTAAAATAATCACCAAATGACCAATTGCCCAACATTTCAAACATAGTATGGTGATACCCATCCCTTCCTACTTCTTCAAGGTCATTGTGTTTACCACTGACACGCAGACACTTTTGGGTATCCGCTATCCGCTTATGAGTAGGTGGCTTGTGGCCAAGAAAGTAATCCTTAAAAGGGTTCATCCCTGCATTTGTAAACATCAATGTGGGGTCATCCTTATTGACCATCGGGGCTGAAGGGACTATGGTATGGTGTTTCTCTTCAAAAAAAGCTAAAAAGATACTCCGGATTTCCTTGGCAGATTTAGCCATAATGTATTTTGATTATGTTTTTTATAAATTAAGATAATTTATTATATATTCAATGGTCTGACTTCAAGTATATATTGCAGATAAAAATGATATATAATAAATCGTTAAATGTTTTGTAAACAGATCCTCAACAGCTATCTTCGCAAAACGATCCCATCGTAAACATCTTGAGTAACGCCTTTTTAAAAGGCGAGGTCAAAATTAGTCAAATCAGGTTATTTCATGGTTGGAAAGAAGTACGTTTACAACGAAGCCTCCCTCTCCTTTGAGGAATATAAGACTCCGGGCAAATTCAGATTGCTCACTTTGTTTGGTTATCTCTGCGCTACAGCGGTTACATCACTCCTTTTCTTTTTCCTGCACAATACCTATTTTCCCAGTCAACAAGAGCTAGCGCTTAAGCGTGAGCTCGAGCAAATGAAATATCACTATGATGGTGTTACCGAGCAGTTAGATGAAATGTCCTCTGAACTCGCTAACGTCCAGGAAAGGGACAGGGGCATTCACCGTTTTATGTTAGGTATGGAGCCCATAGATGAAGCGGTTTGGAATGGTGGTGTTGGTGGTAGTGACAAGTACCAAAATTTTGCAAAATTTCCTAACACAGGTGCACTGCTGATAGCTACCCAGAAAAAAGTAGATAAGTTGATGCTCCAGCTCAAAATCCAGAAGAATTCGTTGGACACCATTCTTTCGAACGCTAATAACAGGGCTGACATGATTGCCAGCATTCCTAGTATAAAACCTGTTAGGATAGATCTCCTAAAGAAAAACCTGAACGCAATGTCAGGTTTTGGCATCAGGCTCCATCCTGTGCATAAAGTGGATCGGATGCATACCGGCATTGATTTCACCGCCCCACAGGGCACGCCTATACAGGCAACCGGTAATGGAAAGGTAGTCAAAGCAGAGCATGAACGCTATGGCTATGGAAACCATGTTATCGTAGATCACGGCTGGGGCTACAGCTCATTATACGGCCATATGTCAAGCTTTAATGTGAAAGTTGGCGACATCATCCAGAAAGGCCAAACCATCGGCAAGGTAGGTGACACAGGCACTTCCACTGCTCCACATCTTCACTATGAAGTTCGTTTAAAAGGCAACCCAGTGGATCCCATTACCTACTGCATGGATGACCTTACCCCTCAGGAGTACCAGCAACTGGTTAAATTAGCTGCCCTGGAAAATCAATCTTTCGACTAGGGGCATAGAGCAGAGGGCTTAGAGCAGAGGGCTTAGTGATATAAATGGCAAAAGATATTGATAGAAATCCTAAAAAAAGTAGGGGCTCAAAATTTTGAGCCCCTACTTTTTTTAGGAGATTATTCCCCTTGACTAGCTGCCGATTACCAATTACTTAGTTCACTTTGTTCTACTGCCTCACGAAGCGGCGTCTAACATACTCCTTTGCTCAAATCTCCCTATCCCTGACCTATGCGCTATACCCTCCCGCTACAAATGCCGTGCATTTGGCGGGATCTCCGCTGCGCTTCGACCTGCCCCTTGCTCCTTGCTCCTTGCTCCTTGCTCCCTGCTCCTTGCTCCTTGCTCCTTGCTCCTTGCTCCTTACTCCTTGATCCTTGCTCCTTGCTCCTTGCTCCATACTCCTTACTCCTTGCTCCTTGATCCTTGCCCCCTCACCTCCCAAATGTTTGCAAACAGATTGATGGAAAACCCTTATTTTAAGCTAGTAAGGTGTGACTTATAGCGATTTATCATTATATTTCACTTTTGAAAGATATAAGGTCCCTAACTAAAGCATCAAAAAACCGATAGTGAACTGGGATGAAGAAGAATCATCCGACCATCAAACCATCAACGGAGAATGAAATCGATTGATACCCAAAACCTGGACAAACTTTACTATAGTATTGGTGAAGTTTCTGAGATGTTTGATGTCTCACGTTCCCTTTTAAGGTACTGGGAAAATGAGTTTTCCTTTCTGACGCCCAGGAAAAACAGAAAGGGTGACAGACTATTTACCAAGGAAAATATCCAGCAAATACAAATCATTTACAACCTGGTTAAAGAGAGGGGTTTTACGTTGGATGGAGCGAAGCAAGAACTTAAAAAAGAAAAAGGACCTTTGTCTGAACAGGCAGATCTTATAGACAGACTTAAAACCATTCAATCCCGCCTTAAGGACCTGGATGACAAACTTTCAAGCTAGCGTTAATCTAGTATGCCTTTCCTACACTGATGGATGAAGTACAATACCCTATTTCTGCAGATTCATTGGAAGCGACAATGAGCGTCTGCGCCGTGGTCAACTGATCCAGCAAATGATAAAACCAGGCTTTGCCCTGCTCATCAAGATTGGAACCGGGTTCGTCCAGCATGATCAAAGGTCTGTCATCCAATAAAACGAGACCGAGTTTGATACGTTGTTTCATACCGGATGAAAACGTTTTGATCTGGCGTTCCGGATCGAAAGGATACTCAAGCTTTTCATGCCAATCTGCATATTGCTTGAAAGCTTTTAACAGACCCAATCGATGATGCAACACGAATAACTCAGGCAAATTTAATTCCTCTATGACCGTATTATACGGGGCCACAAAATGCACATACCGATAAAGTAAATCCTCAGGAACTACCTGACCGTTTAGTGAATATTGAATATGTCCACCTGAGGGTAACAAACCCCCTGATAGTATTTTTAATAGCGTTGACTTCCCTGATCCATTTGGACCTGTAATGGCAAACCGCGAGCCTGACTCTACACGGAAAGTCAGTTCATTAAAGACTGTTCGTTGATTAAAAGCTTTACTCAGCTTTTGTATAGACAGATCCATTGACCGGATTATGTGCTCTGAAACCACGCATGATGCCTCTCTCTGACTGGTCTACAAACTCGAGGATGAGGTCTTTCTCCGGCCTGCCAGGAATTGTTTCTTTGATGACAGAAACTGCCTGGGAGATATTATACCCTCTGACAAATAATACACGATAGATATCCTGGATGGCATGTATCTGATCCTGAGCAAATCCTCTTCGCTTCAGGCCTGTCACGTTGACCCCAACAAATGAAAGTGGTTCACGAGCTGCTTTCACATATGGTGGGATATCCTTGCGGACGAGCGAACCACCACCTACCATCACATGATCTCCGATTTTTACAAACTGGTGCACAGCAACTAAACCGCCGATGACAACATGGTGTCCGACATTGATATGTCCAGCGAGGTTCACGTTGTTAGCCAGAATGGTATGTGGACCAACAATACAATCATGGGCTACGTGTACATATGCCATCAACAGGCAATGGTCGCCAATAGATGTTTTGAAACTAGCTTTTGTGCCGCGATTGATGGTGCAATATTCACGGATCGTAACATTGTTTCCTATCTCGAGCGTTGAACTTTCACCTTCAAATTTTAAATCCTGCGGTGATGCCCCAACTACGGCTCCCGGAAAAATATTACAGTTGTTGCCCATTCGGGTTCCATTGAGAATACTGGCGTTAGCACCAATCCGGCAACCATCTCCGATGACCACATCTTCTTCAATGGTCGTAAATGGCCCGACCTGGACATTACGTCCTATCTTTGCGTTACGATGTATGTTATTCATTTGGAGGTTGATTGCGCACGATCTGTGCTGTTAACTCGCTTTCAGAAACCAATTTACTACCAACATAGGCGGTACCATACATCAGGCAAATTCCTCTCCTGACTGCAGATAACAATTCCATTTTAAGGATCAACTGATCTCCGGGGCAGACCTTGTATTTAAACTTCGTATTATCTATTTTGAGTAATAAGGTCCCCCAGTTCTCCGGATCTTCAACTTTTGATAAGACAAAAACCCCGCCAACCTGTGCAAGGGCCTCAATCTGGAGCACTCCCGGAAAAATGGAATTGCCTGGAAAATGACCCTGAAAAAACGGCTCATTAAATGTAATGTTCTTGACTCCAACAATATAATTGTCGGTCATCTCTACGATCTTGTCTACCAGTAGAAAAGGATACCTGTGGGGCAGGAGTTTTCGGATAGACTCTATATCATACAAAGGTGGCTGGTCCGGATCAATTCGAGGCCTACCTTTCAACTTGCGCTGCTCCATCATCTTACGCTTAAGCAACTTGGTAAACTCTATGTTAGCAGTATGGCCTGGTTTGTGCGCCACAATCTTGCCCTTAATTGGTTTTCCAAGCAAGGTCAAATCACCCAGCACATCAAGCAATTTATGCCTGGCGGGTTCATTTTCAAACTTAAGAGAGGTGGTATTCAGTATACCCGTCTTCTCAACCTTGATACTTTGCTTCCCGAGTTTCTTGGCCAGTCTGTCAAGTTCATCCTGGTCCATAAGTCGGTCAGCGATAACAACAGCATTGTCAAGATCCCCTCCTTTGATCAGGTTCTGATCAAAAAGCTGCTCAAGTTCCCTGACGAAAACGAAGGTTCTGCAAGGCGCAATCTGAGTTGCATAATCATCTATATTCTGAAGACTAGCGTATTGATGTCCAAGTATCTGTGAATTGAAGTCAATCATAGCTGTGACTTCAAACTTATCACCAGGCAATGCGAGAAGCTCTGTTCCTGTTACTTCATCCCTGAAGGAAATAGGTTCTTCAATTTCAAAATACTCTCGATCAGAAGCTTGCTCCAAAAGTCCGGCACCCAGAATACCATCTACAAAATCAATGGCACTGCCATCCATAATCGGTATTTCCGGACCGTTCACTTTGATCAAAACGTTATCAACTCCGGTGCCTGTCAATGCAGACAAAACATGCTCAACCGTACTGATCTGTGCCTCTCCGTTTCGAATGGTCGTACCGCGGTTTGTTGAAACCACCTGGTTTACGTCCGCTATGAGCACCGGCTGATCCTGCATATCCACTCGCATGAACCTGATTCCATGATTTACTTCAGCAGGCTCAAATTCGATAATAACCGTTTTGCCTGTGTGGAGCCCTACCCCTTTCAAACTGAATGATTTGGCTAATGTCTTCTGTTTCATTGGCTATCCGCTTTTAAGGCAGCAATTTGTTTTTCTATTTCCTCAATTCTTTTCATGTATGCGGGCAATTGCTTAAACACCGCATACGACTTTAAATAATCGTTATACTGGATGGCCGGATAACCGAAAAGCCTTGTCCCTTCAGCATACTTACCTGAATGAACGCCACTTTGCGCCTGTATTTCTATACGATCGGCAATATGAATATGTCCCGCAATACCAACCTGTCCACCTATCTTGGCATGATCACCTACACTGGAGCTGCCTGCAATACCTGCCTGGGCGGCAATGACGGTGTGTTCCCCTACAGTCACATTGTGGGCTATCTGGACAAGGTTATCAATCTTTGTTCCTTTACCGATTTTGGTAAAATTCAATGTTCCTCTGTCTATTACGCTATTGGCCCCTATTTCCACATCCTCTTCAAGGATGACGCGGCCTACATGGTTTATTTTGATATACTGTCCTTTTTCATCAGGCCTGTATCCAAATCCGTCACAACCTATCACAGCATTGGCATGGACGATGCACCTGTCACCAATGATGCAGTTGGCATAAATTCTAACCCCCGGATAAATCACAACATCTTCACCAATCTGTGAACCATGACCAATAAAGACTTGTGGATATATGATTGATCTGGCCCCTATCACAACTCCATTTTCAATGACCGCAAAAGCGCCAATAGAAATATCCTGGGCCAGAGCAAAGTCCGCGGCCAGCTGGGCCAGGTCTGATACACCAGGCTTAGGTGTTCCGTTCTTACTGAATTTCTCCACTAGAAACATCATCGCACCATACACATCATCCACTCTGATCATGGAAGTCTTCAGCTCAGCTTTAGGCGTAAAGTCCCTGGAAACAATCAATAGGCTGGCATCCGTGGTATACGCATACTCTTCATATTTTGGGTTCGCCAAAAAAGTTACTGTACCCGGAATTCCTTTGTCAATCTGTGAAGGTCCGTAGATCTTCATGTCCCCATCGCCAATCAGTTCACCCTGGAGCAGCTCGCACAATTGTGCAGCATTGATTATCATGGCGCAAAATTAACATTCGTGGGATATCTGCACCAGAGAAAGTCCGATATATTCACCTAAATATTGAAATTAGAATTACCTACACATGTGTCCGAAATCTGATATATCAGCTTCTCTGTATAATTTTGAGCTATGACCAGCAGTAAAAAACCATTAAAGAAGACCGCCAAGAGCGGCACTAAAAGCAAGAAGTCTTTGATCCAAAGGCTTGACAGTCAGGACTGGAAGTGTATTGTAGGTGTCTTAGCCCTAACCTTCATTGCTTTCATTCCGGCCCTTAACAATGAATTTGTCAACTGGGATGACGATTACAATCTGGCCAATAATACCAATACCGCCTTGCTCACCTGGGATAATATTGTTAAAATTTTCAGTGAACCGGTCATCGGGAATTACAATCCTTTACCTATTCTGAGCTTTGCCATTGAACGGTCTATTTTTGGATTGGATCCTACCGTGTATCATGTCAATAATGTACTGCTCCACCTTGTTTGTGTTTTTTTCATCTTTAGGATATTCAGATCCTTAAACCTGACCACCCTGGCTGCGGGTGCGGGAGCGCTTCTTTTTGGAATACACCCAATGCGTGTGGAATCGGTGGCCTGGGTGACAGAACGAAAAGATGTATTGTTCGGGGCCTTTTTCCTGGCTGCACTATGGTTTTACATACTGTATGTCAAAACAGGTTATGTAAAAAAATATTTTTATGCTGCTCTAGGCCTTTTCATATTTGCATTGTTTGCCAAGATCCAGGCTGTCAGCTTACCGTTGACCATGCTCCTGGTAGATTATTATTTTAAACGGCCTCTTCAATTTAAACTGGTGATTGAGAAATGGGCCTTTTTCGGACTCTCTCTGCTGATTGGTCTCGTGGGTATCTATTTTCTCAAAGATGAAGGTTCGATCAATGACACGACTACCTACACTTTTGTCCAAAGGCTACTGATCGGTGGATATTCATTAGGGGTGTATGTAGCGAAATTTATTTTCCCGTACAATATGTCCCCACTCTACCCATATCCTGCTAGCCTTCCGGCGGAGGTTTATATTATTGGACCTGCTGCCGCCTTTAGCATCCTATTATTCTCCTACATCGCCTTTAAAAAAGATTGGAGGCCATTCCTCTTCGGAGTTCTATTTTTCCTGTTCAATGTCATGTTCGTTTTACAGGTAGTAGGTGCAGGCCAGGGTTTCCTGGCAGATCGCTTTACCTATATTCCCTATGCAGGATTCATGTTTATGGTAGCCTATGCAGGACAATGGTTATGGAATGAAAAAAAACAAACCGGAAAAATCGCTGTGTATGGCTTTGGCGGTCTTTTGGCCTTATACCTGTTTATGACCTGGCAACAAAACAAAATCTGGACCAATAGTGATACGCTGTGGACACATGTACTCAAATATTCAGACAAGACTCCGCTTCCATATCGGAACAGGGCAAACTTCAGACGCGACCAGGGAAGAACGGAAGAAGCGCTGGCGGATTATAATGCTGCTTTAACGCTAAAACCTGATGGTGCACTTTACAATTCGAGAGCTAAGCTTTATTTCAACCAAAAACAATACGCCATAGCCCTTGAAGATTATAACCGCGCCATTGCCATTGACAGCACTGAAGGGGAGTATTTTATCAATCGCGGTGCCGTCTATGCCCTGACCAATAATTTACCCCGCGCGCTTTTAGATTTCAATAAAGGCCTGATCCTAAAACCTGATCATGCAAATGGGTATAAAAACCGGTCTCTGATCTTCCAGTCTTTTGGGCAATGGGACAACGCGCTTGCCGATATATCAAAATACCTCAGCATGCACCCTGAAGATGCAGACCTATGGTATGAACGCGGGCGCATTAAAAATGCAATCAGTAAGCCAAACGAAGGTCTTGCGGACCTGGAGAGGGCCATTCAGCTCAACAACAAACAAGGCCTATATTACTATGAAAAGATGAAGAGTCTGTTGCTCCTTGGGCAAAAGACCAATGCGCTTCAGGTATTGCCCACCGTGAAACAATTCGGTATACCTATAGAGCCGGAAGTACAGGCGAAATTGAATTAGGAAAAGATTTATTTCATTTATCATCACCAGGAAAACATTATGCTAAGCCGGCTTATCATTCGAAACTATGCAATCATTCCGGAACTGGATATTGACATCCAGCCCGGTCTAACCATTATAACCGGTGAAACCGGGGCCGGTAAGTCTATCCTCCTCGGGGCCCTTGGTCTTGCCCTAGGTCGGCGAGCAGAAACCAAAGTATTGCCGGATGACGATTCAAAATGTATTGTCGAAGCACATTTTCAATTAGAGGAAGAATCCCTTCAACCATTGTTCAGCCGGGAAGGTCTGGATTATGATTCATTGCTCATCTGCAGACGTGAGATAAGTACAGGTGGCAGAAGCAGGTCATTTATCAATGACACACCAGTCTCCCTTAAGGTCCTGCAGGAAGTCACCGGTCACCTGATTGAACTTCATCACCAGCATGATAATCTTGCTCTTCAATCCAAAGAATACCAGATCAACCTACTGGATACCATCAGTGGGTCTAATCCACAATACAAGGAGTATACTGAGTTGTACAATCAACTGAATATTGCCCGGAGTGAAATGAGCAGGACAAAAGAACTAGAACTCTCTTCAGCACGCAAGAAAGAATTCCTTTCGTTTCAATTGGCAGAACTGGAAAATGCCAAACTGGTACCGGGCGAAATAACTTCGCTTGAAGACAACCAGAATATGCTTGAGCATGCTGAGGCCATTGATCATGTACTGTCACATCTGCAATCTGTGCTGAGTGATAGCTCCCAATCACTGACAGCACAAGTCACGGGTCTGATCAAACAAATAGAAAGTGTCCGTGCGGTTTTCCCTCCCATCAGTGAAATAGGAGACAGGATTCAGGCGGTAAGAGTGGAGATACAGGACCTGGCCCTTGAAGCAGGCCGTTTGGAAGGTCCGGGACAAAACGATCCTGCAAAACTGGCAAAGGTCCACGCCCGACTCAATCAACTATATAATCTTATAAAAAAATATCAGTGCAGAGATGATGCAGAATTACTTGAAGTACAGCTATCACTTCGAACAGAATGGTCAGCTCTCTCCTCTGTAAATGATCAGATTGCTGCATTGGAAGAGGCCATTGCCGGGATTATAAAGAACCTCCAGGATAAAGGAGAAGAACTAACAAAGAAGCGAAAAGCAGGAGCCAAAAAAATTTTACCAAAAGTCATTGCTCTCCTCCATGAACTTGGCATGACAAACGCACAGTATACAATTGAGATTCATCCGATCACCACACCAGGAGTTCATGGGTTGGATGATATCCAATTTATGTTTTCAGCCAATAAAGGCACGTCGCTTCAACCACTTCAGGCAGTGGCCTCCGGTGGTGAACTTTCGAGACTTAGCCTTGCTTTAAAATCCATTTATGCCGCGCAAGCGCAACTTCCCACCATTATTTTTGACGAAATCGATACAGGTATTTCCGGCGAGGTCGCCTGGCGTATGGGACAACTGATCAGGTCACTTGCCGGTGGCCATCAAATCCTGATGATAACCCACTCACCGCAAATCGCGGCTCATGCAACCATCCAATATCATGTATCAAAAATAACAGCACAGGATAAAGACATATCATCTATTCAATTCCTCACACCTCCCCAGCGTGTGATCGAACTGGCTAAAATGCTGAGTGGCGATCCCCCTTCCATAGCTGCTTTGACAAATGCAGAGAGCCTGATCAATGCTGTAAAAAATTAGCATAGCAACACCCATTTTCCATGGAGATAGACTGACCTCATTCGATCATCAATGATAAATGATGTCAAGTCATTCAGACATAAACCAGGGATTACTGTCGCCTGGAACAGCAGGATCAGGTACATGATCTCCATTCATTGCATGACGTGGGAGTTCAATAAAAAAAGTTGTTCCTACACCTTTCTCCGTCTCAAAATATATATGCCCGTCAAAAGATTGAATTATGTCAGAACAAATAGCAAGACCAAGGCCCATCCCGGATGACTTAGTTGTGAAGTTAGGATAGAAAACTTTATCCTTCATGTGCTCATCAATGCCTACACCGTTATCATGGATCGAAAGGATCACCTGATCATCTGTATAGGTGAGCTTGATGTGGATCAAACCTCTCCTTGACTTTGGAATCGATTGAATAGCATTCTTAACTATATTGTTAAGAACACGAATAACCTGGCTTTTATCGGCAAAGACAAATAAATCATTGATCGGAACCTGAAGCTGAATATCCATATCCTCCCGCTTGCGGAAGAGATCATGAACAGAAGCAAGCACATCGTTAATAACAAAAACTTCATTCATCGCCGTTGGCATCTTCGCGTAACTCGAAAATTCAGAAGCGATGTGTGTAAGGTTATCAATCTGTTCGATCAATGTTTTACTGACTCTCTTGATCATGGCCGGAAGATCAATGTCTTCATTTCTGGAAGCTGCATTCTGGAGGTATTGAATGCTCAGTTTCATTGGCGTGAGCGGGTTCTTGATTTCATGAGCCACCTGCTTCGCCATTTCTCTCCAGGCCGTATCCCGCTCTGTTTGCGCCAGTAAGAGCGCGCTCTCATCAAGTTTGGTCACCATTCCATTATAGTCACGGATGAGTTCACCGACCTCGTCATCAATGGACCATTGAATGGTTTCATTCTTTTTACCCAGGCGGATTTTTTTAAGTTTTTCACTCAGCTGAGCTACAGGTCCGGTGATCGATCTGCTCATGAATACAGCAATGCCTATCGCAATGAGAAAAATGAAAACATAGGCATTGAGCAGTGTCATAAAAAAAGCTGAGCCTGGATCTCCTCCTTCACTGCCGGACGGAAACAACTCAGTCAATTCTATATAACCTGACTGAGCACCACTATTATGGATCGTGACAAATCCAACATCATTTCTCCGTTTCGGATTCCCTTCTTCAACATGTGTACCGGACAGGTAATAATCCCGTGAGCCCGCATCGAG
>JAWXAW010000055.1:0-5133 GCA_034439675.1 Saprospiraceae bacterium
AATCCTCCTCTCCACCATTTGAAAATGGTGGCAATTCAATAGCCTTTACCCCCAAGCCCTCATATCCTAAAGAAATATCTATTGAATTGCCACTACTTTCATGAGTGGCCGAGTATTCCAAGTCAGATTCCAGGCTACATTTCCTAATTGAAATCTATTGAATTGCCACTACTTTCAAGTAGTGGCCCCGAGTATTCCACACTCAATCTCTAGTCATCAACGCCCCCTCTATTGCCCCCTCAATCGTCTCCGGATCATCCGCCCCTTCCACAAACTGTCTCCCGGTCATCTGCTCATAGAGATGAATGTATCTCTTACTCACCACATCTACAAAAGCATCATCCATCACCGGCATGTGCTGCCCTTCAAGCCCCTGAAATCCCTTGGACATCAGCCACTCTCTCACAAATTCTTTTGACAAATGCTCCTGAGGCTTCCCGTCCTTTTGGTTCAGGTCATATTTGTCAGCATACCAATACCGGCTACTATCCGGTGTATGCACCTCATCAATGATATATACCAGATCACGATACCACCCAAACTCATATTTTGTATCCACAAGGATCAGGCCCCTGGCCGCAGCCATCTCGGTACCCTTTTTAAAAAGCGCCTTCGTGATCCTGACCAGCTCATCATATACAGCTTGTGTCAATATCCCCTGGCTGACAATATCCTCTCCGGATATATCGACATCATGTCCCTCTTCTGCTTTCGTAGCAGGCGTAATGATCGGCTGCGGAAAAGCTTCATTATCTATCATGCCTTCAGGCATCACTTCACCGCAGAGCAAACGTTTACCGGCATGATACTCGCGAAGGGCATGCCCCGCCAGGTATCCCCTGATGACCATCTCAATCCGTATAGGCTCGCACAACACGCCCATGGTCACGTTAGGATGTGGCATAGCCATCTTCCAGTTTGGCACAATATCCTTAGTAGCATCAAGAAAATATCCGGCGAGCTGATTTAGCACCTGGCCCTTATAGGGTATGGGTTTGGGCAATATGTGGTCAAAAGCTGAAATCCGGTCTGTAGCCACTGCCACCATGATATCATCAATATAATAGACATCCCTGACCTTTCCTCGGTAGAAACCGGTTTGCCCGGGCAGGGTAAAATTTGTAGCTGAAACTGGCATAACTTTTGGTTAGTTCTGTTGTTATAGATAGTATCAAAGCACAAATTTGAACCTTGCTATTGATATATTGAAGTAAACACCCATATATTTGCCACGATTCATGAAAAATATGCTTAATCACTCTTGTTGCACTTGTTGTTGCTGCGCTCAACCTCCGGGTTGAACTGGGAGTGTATTATAGCTACTATAAAAAACACAGAGCCTTTCAGTTCGTCCGGATTGAAAGGCTTTTTTCATTTAGACCATGACCATCATACGTATGACAACACAAACTCAACATATTCCCAGGATCTCAGCCTCCCTGCCCGAGGTAGGGAATACACCCTTGCTGCTAATCAAAAGTCTCAGCACGGACAAGGTCAGGATATGGGCTAAAGCCGAATGGCAACAACCTGGCGGCAGTGTTAAAGCCCGGGCTGCACATGCCATCATCAGCAGAGCCATTCGCTCAGGTAAGCTCCACAGCAGAAATAGCCTTCTGGATGCGTCCAGCGGGAATACGGCAATTGCTTATGCCTCCCTGCTCAAACCCCTTGGTTGGAAGCCTACCATTTGTCTTCCATCCAATGCTTCTTCAGAACGAAAAAATATACTCAGATCCCTGGGAGCTGAACTCATCCTCACTTCCCCGCTCGAAGGAACAGATGGCGCACAACTTGTTGCCAAAGAAACTTATGCGTCCAATCCGGACAAATATTTCTATGCTGATCAATATAGTAATGATGCCAACTGGCAGGCTCATTACCTGACGACTGCAGAAGAAATCTGGACGCAAACCAAAGGAAGTATCACGCATTTTGTGGCTGGTCTGGGTACCACCGGTACTTTCGTCGGAACTGGCCGCAGGTTGAAAGAATTAGGAAACGTTCAGTTAATATCCTTGCAGCCTGATCACCCTTTTCATCCGCTGGAAGGATGGAAGCATCTGGCCACGGCACATAGGCCCAGCATCTATGACGATACACTGGCTGACAAAACACTGATCATCGATTCCTCCGGCGTTTTCGACATGATCAGATCCATTTCAATTCATGAGAGGTTATTTATATCGCCCTCAGGGGCCGCCAATCTTTTGGGGGCCCTTGAAGTGGCATCACAAATCAAGGAGGGCGATATTGTCACTACCCTCGCAGATACTTTAGACAGATACCAGGAAGTTCGCAAAGAAATATTCGGCCTATGAGCACATCCATCCATCAGGACATTTTGACTCAGATCAAAACACACCTCGAAGCATCTTACCCAAATGAAGCATGTGGCTTCCTGCTGGGTTCGCAAATCCGAAAAAAAAGAAATATCACCCATCTGATTGAAGTGGAAAATAGGTCCACTGAAAATCAACGCAGACGTTTTGTTATGGATCCACTGGATTATATGAAGGCTGAACGATTCGCAGCGAAAGAAGGATTATCGCTGCTTGGCATCTATCATTCACATCCCGATCATCCGGCAATACCTTCAGTACATGATCTTGAATTTGCCCAACCCTACTTCTCCTATTTCATTCATAGGATCGCCAATGGCAAAATGACCGACAGCAGATCATACAGACTGCTCGATGCAAAATTTGTCGAAGAAAAATTCACCATCCAGGAACTAAAAGAACAAATTCATCTCTGACACTGCCAATGCTTCGACCTGCTCGCGCTCAACCATGTGCTACAGCTCAGCAACCATTGCTAACTGCTAACTGCTAACTTTTAACTGCTAACTTTTAACTACTAACTTTTAATTTATGATAACCATTTTCATCCCCACTCCCCTTCGCCGCTTTGCCGGCGAACAAGCAAAAGTAAATGTTAGTGCAAAAAATGTTGCAGAGGCCATCAGGTCATTAACGTCCATACACCCATCATTGATCCCTTACATGTATGATGAGGCTGAACTCATTCGTAAACACGTAAGAATCTATCTGGGTGAAGACGATATTCGCGAAAAGGATGGCATTAACACACTCCTCAAAGAAGGTGATGAGTTGAGTATCATTCCGGCTATTGCAGGCGGAAACTTCTAACAAAGGATAATCAAATGAGACAAGCAATTGAAGAAATAAAATTCAGCAAGGAAGAATTGGAACGCTACAGCCGCCACCTGATCATCCCTGAGTTTAATATAGAAGGTCAGAAAAAACTGAAGCACGCACGCGTGCTGGTTGTCGGCACAGGAGGCCTTGGTGCACCCTTGCTGCTTTATCTTACCGCTGCAGGTGTAGGTACTATAGGGATTGTTGATTTCGACATCGTGGACAAAAGCAATCTGCAACGACAGGTATTGTTTACGACACAAGATGTTGGAAGACCTAAAGTCGAAGCAGCACGGGAACGGTTAAATGCCCTAAATCCACATGTCCACTTTGAAGTCTTCAACACAAGATTGGAAAGTAGTAATGCACTGGAAATCATTTCTCAATTTGATATTGTAGCCGATGGCACCGATAATTTTCCAACCCGCTACCTGGTCAATGATGCTTGTGTCCTTGCCGGTAAGACAAATGTGTTTGCTTCCATCTTCCGATTCGAAGGACAAGCCAGTGTGTTCAATTATCAATTCCCTGATGGGAGTCGCGGACCAAACTATCGTGACCTCTTCCCCGTACCTCCTCCTCCTGGCCTCGTGCCAAGTTGTGCAGAAGGTGGTGTGATCGGAGTGTTGCCAGGCATTCTTGGCAGCCTGCAGGCAAACGAAGTAATCAAAGTGATCTCAGGCGTAGGTGAACCACTCGCCGGAAGATTTTTCCAATTTGATGCAGCCGAATTTAAAACCCGGATTTTTAAAATCTCGAAAGACCCGGACAACCCGCTTACCGGAAATAATCCAACTCAAACTGAATTAATCGACTACGAATATTTTTGCGGAATAAACCTAACCCACGTCACTATGGAAACCATTGAAAGTAACGGCCAGCTGTCCGTATCAGCTCTAAATGACTGGATCAAATCCGGTAAAGATTTCCAATTGATCGATGTCCGCGAACCCTACGAATATGACATCGCCAACCTGGGAGGAATCCTTATTCCAAAAGGAGAAATACTGAAACACCTCGATGAGATCAATCGCGAAAAAGATGTCGTGATCCACTGCCGCTCCGGAAAACGAAGCCAGGATGTTATTGATGTTCTTAAGCAGGAACTTGGCTTAAAAAACCTTCACAACCTGAAAGGTGGAATTCTAGCCTGGGCCGATGAGATAGATACAACGATGGCGAAGTATTAATGAAGTTGGAAAGGACTGTGCTAGTCTTCATTTATCCAGCATGAAAAAAGAAGCTATCAGCTATCAACATGAAATACTTAAAACCTTAACTTTACAACAACCTACTTAATTTAAATATACCTAACCATTTAAAATACTAAAACCATGTCAATACGATTAGGCGATATTGCGCCAAACTTTCAGGCCGAAACGAATGAAGGCCCCATAGATTTCTATGAATTCCTTGGAGATTCATGGGGACTGCTCTTTTCCCATCCCGCAGATTTCACGCCTGTCTGTACAACTGAACTTGGCCAGACTGCGAAGTTGAAAAAAGAATTTGAAAAACGGAATGTAAAAGTTCTTGCCCTCAGCGTAGATGGTGCAGCTTCTCACAATGTTTGGATCAAGGATATCAATGAAACCCAGCATACCACTGTCAACTTTCCGATCATTGCGGATGAAGACAAAAAAGTGGCTCAGCTCTATGATATGATCCATCCTAACGCAACGGAGAAAACAACCGTACGCAGCGTTTTCATCATCGGCCCGGACAAAAAAATAAAACTGACCCTGACCTATCCGGCGAGCACTGGAAGAAATTTTGCGGAGATCCTGCGCGTAATTGATTCACTTCAACTGACGGCCAACCATAGCGTTGCCACGCCGGCAAATTGGGTGGATGGAGAGGACGTAGTTATACTCCCTTCTATACCGGATGCAGATATCCCCGTCAAATTCCCGAAAGGAGCAACGCATATCAAACCTTATCTAAGGATGACCCCTCAACCGAATAAGTGAGC
>JAWXAW010000056.1:0-13531 GCA_034439675.1 Saprospiraceae bacterium
CTGAATACTTAGACACGCTCCCTGCTAGTAAAAAGCGTTTCATGTAGGGGTTCAAAATATTGAACCCCTACATGAAACGCTTTTTACTCTAAAGATTCTCTTTTCACTTTTCATGCTTCGACTTCGCTCAGCATACCGCTTTTCATTTCCGGTTGCTGAGGAAGTCGAAGCATCACTTTTCATTTCTTATCTTTCTTCTTAAAATCACCCCGCTTCCATGCCTCTATAAACTGCTTCCAGGCGAAAGCATTGAAGATATTCTGTGGCTTAATCTGCCCTTCGGAATAATAACTCTGGGATTGTTGTCTCAGGTAAAACTGCGTGTGCTCAGGGCCATCAGATGGCAGATACTCCCGCAGTTCGGCCATGGCTTTTTCGGATAGATTTTCTTTAGCGATATCTTCGAGATCATCATGTACATCCATCGCAAGAAACTCCTGGTTGAAGAAATCCGGATCAGGCCAAGGATAGATCACTGCCTCTGGCAATAAAATCGTATCGCGCGTCAGTATCTGAAAGACCGTATATCGTTCGGCAGTGAGATCATCGGGGATTTCGTAAAAAGCGTCTTTGAAGCCAAGGACAGAAAAGACAAGGGTCTCACTGGTCCGTACCACGATAGAAAAGAAACCGGAAAAGTCTGTAAGGGTACCGCGGTTGGTTCCTTTGATGGCTACTACTGCATAAGGAACAAAAACCATCCGCTCATTTTCCTCTGTCACGACCTTTCCTGATATCTGGATGATCTTTTCCATGATAGCTTCCTGAGCCTGAAGTCCTTTTCCCACATTCACCAAAACTAAAACCATCAGTACAAAAAGCCTTGCGGCCGGAGAATAGGTAAGTCTGTGATATGCCATAAGGTAAAGGTAGGGATTGATTCCAGTTTTAACGACGGCACCTGCAACCTGCCACATGCGTTTTATTTTTTTAACAGGTTCTTAACCTATCCAGCCTAAAAGGACCATAAATCAAGCGCTTGCTGTAATACCTCCTCCATTTTGTCAACATATATAAACTGAACCCCATGGATATACTCAGGCTTGATCTGGTCCACATGCCGTTTATTGGCTGTAGAAAGGATGATATGTTTGATTCCGGCACGCTTGGCCGCAAGCACTTTCTCCTTAATCCCACCTACAGGTAACACTTTACCTCGCAAGGTGATTTCTCCGGTCATAGCAGTATGACTCTTGACCGGTTTCTTCTTAAAGGCAGACGTCAATGACGTCAACATCGTAATCCCTGCCGATGGGCCATCTTTTGGAATAGCGCCTTCCGGCACGTGTATATGGATATCCGTGTTTTCAAACGTAGCCGCATCTATGCCTAGTGTGTCACCGTGCGCCTTGATAAAACTCAAAGCGGTCGTTGCCGATTCTTTCATGACATCCCCCAGGTTACCCGTCAGGGTAAGTTTCCCTTTGCCGGGACTGAGGCTCGACTCGATAAACAAAATGTCACCGCCTACCCTAGTCCAGGCCAGGCCAATCGCTACTCCACTACTGTGCACTTCCGTATACAAAGTTGGATCATAACGCTCCGGTCCGAGGATGTCCGGTAACTGTGCTTTGGATATTGTCGTAGTATACTTCTCTTCCATGGCAACCTTTTTGGCCACAAAACGCATCACCGAAGCAACACGCCTGTCAAGGCTACGTACCCCGGATTCTCGGGTATAACTTTCTGCCATCTCACGTAATACATCATCCTTTAACTTAACGTTCGCAGGCTTGAGGCCATGCTCTTTACGTTGGCGGGGGATAAGGTGCTTCTTGGCTATTTCTATCTTCTCTTCTGTACTGTATCCACTGATGTTGATGATTTCCATCCGGTCTAGCAAAGCTGGCTGAATCGTTTGCAGTGAATTGGCGGTTGCAACAAACATCACCTTGGACAGATCATATTCAAGCTCCAAATAGTTGTCATAAAAAGTTGAATTCTGCTCAGGATCCAGTACCTCAAGCAATGCCGATGACGGATCGCCTCTGAAGTCCTTTCCAACTTTATCAATTTCATCCAGGATAAAGACAGGATTGGATGCACCTGATTTCTTTACAGATTGTATTATCCTTCCAGGCATCGCACCAATGTAAGTCTTGCGATGACCACGGATCTCTGATTCGTCATGCAATCCACCGAGGGACATGCGGACAAATTTCCTTTTGAGTGCTCGGGCAATTGACTTACCTAATGATGTCTTACCAACACCCGGAGGGCCTACAAGGCAAAGTATAGGTGCTTTCATGTCGCCTTTGAGTTTGAGCACTGCGAGATGTTCGAGTATCCTATCTTTCACTTCCTCCAGCCCTTGATGATCTTCATCAAGCACTTTCTGGACATTTTTGAGATCAAAGTTGTCTTTGGTATAATGCTCCCATGGAAGGTCAAGTAACAACTCAAGATAGTTGAGTTGAAGACTGTACTCGGCTACCTGTGGATTGATACGGCGCACCTTGGCGATCTCCCGATCAAAAGTGTCCTGAACGGTTTTACTCCATTTCTTTTTCTTGCTTCGCTCCACCAGATTGCGGATCTCCGATTCCTGGGGATTTTGTCCGAGTTCTTCCTGAATGGTTTTCAACTGCTGATTAAGAAAATAATCACGCTGTTGCTTTTCGATATCCACGCGGACCTTTGATTCGAGCTGGCTCTTGATTTCAAGCATCTGCATTTCATTGTGCATGAGCTTGAACACTTCAGTAGCCAGGGTTTCCAGACTTTCAATCTCCAGCAGTTCCTGCTTGCGCACATTATCAATTCCAAGATTGGAAGATATAAATCCCAACAGATGGATGTCACTCTTGATATTGCGGATCATCACTACTGCTTCCGATGGAATATTTGGTGACAACTTGATTATTTTTTCTGCCAGATCGCGGATGGATCCGATGATGGCTTCAAATTCTAGTTTAGTGGTGGCTGGTACATAATTGCGCGGCCTGACTCTGGCGATCATATACGGATCGACCGAATCCATCTGGATCATATTAAACCTGGACCTGCCCTGCAGAATAGCGGTGATGGATCCATCCGGCATTTTGAGGATCTTAAGTATCCTGGCCATAGTTCCAACCGTAAATAGGTCACTAACACCTGGGTCCTCAGTATCTACGTCCTTCTGGGCAAGTACGGCTATTTGTTTATTAGTATCATGTGCCTTGCGAACGGCCTTCATTGATTTTTCTCTGCCTACCGTGATCGGGATCACGATACCGGGATAGAGCACGGTATTCTTGAGGGCAAGGACGGGTACCAATTCGGGCATATCCTCGCCATTATGCGGCTCATCATCCTCATCTACCGAAATGATCGGCATGAATTCGCTCTCCTCTACTGCGGCATTTGTCATCAAAAGATCTTCAAACATATTTCTGTCGATAATTTCGGAAATGTATGGTTTTATAACGTCTTTGGAGGTCAATTATCATTCCATTGACCTGAATACTGCCATTTGGCCGTTTTTGGATCAAAATGGCTGACAATACGTCAGGGAGAGTGCATGTTCTTTTTTTCCGGAAAAAAGAACCAAAAACCTCGTCGCTCAAAAAACTCACCTGTGTTTTCGTTCTATGGTTTGGCTTTCTGTTTAGCCTAAGAGCATGTTGGTATTCCAGGTTTCTGTTTTGATCAATGATTATTGCCATAGAGACTCGTTGTGCCACAAACAGAACATCGCGTTGTTCGAACAGTTTTGAGCGACAGTCCCTGCTACCCGAAATGTTTTTCAAAATCAACGTAATGGTAAATTCAATCTCGTGTCACGACTAGTGCCTATTCGAGGTGATTTATTTGATTCATATAGCTAGTGCAGAGGCCACTTCGACTAAGCTCACCGCGGCGCTCCATCCACCGGATATCTAGAACATAGCATTTGTTGGCGGAGAGAATCCAGCCAACGGCGAAGCAAGATAATTTCATCACACATTGCCCCTCGGCCCTCGCTCCACGCCCCTCGCTCCCTGCTCCTCGCCCTACGCTTCGATCCCTTTCTCTTCATGCATAATCGTATCTTGGCTCGCATCAATTTCAAAGCGAAGATTGCCGATGATAAATTCCTGACGCTCCTGGGTGTTTTTGCCCATGTAATATTCGAGGATGTCGTCGATGCTGGTGTCGTCTTTGATGAGCACTGGCTCGAGATGGATTCTTTCGCCGATAAAGGCACCAAATTCATCCGGTGATATTTCTCCGAGACCTTTGAAGCGAGTGATTTCCGGTTTGCCACGGAGTTTTTTTATCGCCTCTTGTTTTTCCTTTTCATTGTAGCAATAAAAGGTCTGCTGTTTGTCGCGCACTCTGAAGAGAGGCGTCTCTAGGATGAAAAGGTGATTTTCCCTGACGAGGTCGGGAAAAAACTGCAGGAAGAAAGTGAGCAGTAATAAACGGATGTGCATACCATCTACATCTGCATCCGTAGCTATGACAACACGATTGTAGCGCAAATCTTCGAGACCGTCCTCGATATTGAGGGCATGCTGCAGCAGGTTGAATTCTTCATTCTGATACACCACTTTTTTGGTCATGCCATAACAGTTGAGCGGCTTACCTCTCAGTGAAAATACAGCCTGTGACTGTACATCACGTGCCTTGGTCAGTGAACCAGAGGCAGAGTCCCCTTCCGTAATGAAGATGGTGCTTCTGTCTTTCAGCTCCTCATCAACCCGGGTGTTGTCATTATAATGGATGCGACAGTCCCGCAGCTTTTTATTGTGCAGATTTGCTGACTTTGCGCGCTGGTTGGCCAGCTTCTTGATACCGGCGATTTCCTTGCGTTCGCGCTCTGATTGCTGGATACGTTTCAGCAGTTCTTTCGCAACATCCGGATGCTTGTGAAGGTAATTATCAAGCTGCTGGGTGACAAAATCATTGATAAAGGAACGGACAGTCGGTCCGTCAGTGGCAATATTATTTGAACCCAATTTTGTTTTAGTCTGCGATTCAAAAACTGGTTCTTCCACGCGCACACTGATGGCACCTATGATCGAAGAGCGTATATCTTTCGGATCAAAGTTTTTATTGAAGTGATCACGAAGTGTTTTGACAATTGTTTCTTTGAACGCATTGAGGTGTGTTCCACCCTGGGTCGTATGCTGGCCATTGACAAAGGAATAATACTGCTCACCATAATGCTGACCATGTGTCAGGGCCATTTCGATGTCTTCGCCTTTGAGATGGATGATCGGATAGCGTACTTCTTCGCCGGATGTTTTCCGATTGAGCAGATCCAGAAGTCCGTCTTTCGAATGAAAGATTTTATTGTTGTACTTGATCTTCAGGCCGGCATTGAGCCATGCGTAGTTCCATAACTGTTGTTCTACAAACTCATCGCGATATTCGAAGTCATTGAAGATGGTATCATCCGGTACAAAAGAAAAGATCGTGCCCTGATCTTCATCAGATTTGATGATTTTGGATTCTGATTTGATTTCACCCTGGTGGAAGGTAGCTTCTTTCGATTTGCCTTCCCGAATGGCACGAACGAGGAAATAATCTGACAGTGCATTTACGGCTTTCGTTCCTACACCATTCAATCCTACAGATTTTTTAAACGCTTTCGAATCGTACTTACCTCCAGTATTGATCTTCGAAACGCATTCCACTACTTTGCCCAGAGGGATACCACGGCCATAATCGCGCACCGTGACTTTATTTCCCTTGATCTCTACATCGATCTGTTTGCCATGCCCCATGACATATTCATCGATGGAGTTGTCAATGACTTCTTTCAGGAGCACATAGATACCGTCATCGGGGGTTGAGCCATCGCCTAGTTTGCCGATATACATCCCCGGGCGCAACCGGATATGCTCCTTCCAGTCAAGGGTTAATATGTTTTCTTCGGTGTATTGGTTCATCTGCTATTAAATAGGGGGTAAAGATATGGCTGAAAAACTAAATATGAGTTAAGATTACTCACATGGGATATTTTTGGAGGGGTTTTGTGAGTGGTGAATTGTGAGTGTTGAATTTTGAACCCCTAAACCCCTAGCGCCTTCGCAAAGTAGCTTCAGCACTTGCGAAAAGGGGGACTTAACTTTTCTTCTTCCATAATGGCCTCTTCAGCCTCTTGGACCCCTTTAGCCTCTTCAACCTTTTACCTTACCAATGTAATATCCCCGAACTTTGCAAAACTATCTCCATTTGTAAATCTAGCTATTAGTTTAAACGCAAATATTCCAGGATGGACTGTTGCGCCTTTTCGTCTGCCGTCCCATGACTCTCCCGGATCAATAGGTTGAAAATGTTCGTTCAGAAAAACCATATTTCCCCATCGATCAAAATACCTTTCCTAAGAACTGGGGGAAGATCAGTAAGCAAACAATCATCTGTCAACAGCTAACAGTCGACTGTCTGCAGTCAACTATGGAAAGGAAAATGGTAGAAAAGGCGGAAATGAATATCAATGTATGAGGGGAAAATCCAGAATAACCAAACTATATAATCCGTACATTTTATGTACATTGAGTGGCCCTAGACCAATATATAACGGAATTTCTTTTACTTCAATTTTATTCAATTACTTATATGCGGTTAATGGGAGTACCAGTGCTGTCAGGCGTGTTCTTTTGCATGCTCGCGCCCCTACTGTCACAGAATCTGGTCCCGAATCCAAGCTTTGAAAATTTCACATCCTGTCCACCGAATTACAACATGGGTGGCCCATTGGAATGTCCGCCCTGGTTCCGCGCTACAGGCGGCACTAGCGATTATTTCAACGCTTGCCACACAACTGGTATGGCCGGTGTTCCTAACAATATATTTGGAGTACAACCGGCCCACACGGGAGATGCCTATGCAGGAAGCTTGCATTATTGGCAGTTCGTAGCTGACTATCGTGAATACCTGGAAGTCCAATTATCGTCACCCATGACGGCAGGAACCACGTACATAGTGAGCCTGTGGTATAGTGTTTCCAGTTATTCCTGCTCAAATGATAAACTTGGAATCTATTTAAGCAATTTTCCCGTTTCAAACCCTGCCACCATAGGCCCCCTTAACCTGAGTCCGCAACTGGAATTGAACAACGGCTTGATCCAAGGCAATGAGTGGCAACTCTTTACCAATTGCTATGTTGCCTTCGGAGGTGAACAGTTTATAACGATTGGAAATTTCTATCCGGATAATCAAACCATGGTAGGAACCGGTTGTCCTCTGATACTTGGGAATATCGCCTCCTATGTTTACATCGATGACGTTTCAGTTGAAGCAGCTATACCTCCCGACCCTATAGACCTTGGTGCCCCGGACCAGGTTCTTTGCCCAGGTGGTACCATCAATTACAACTTTGATCCTACATTAGGTGATTACTTATGGCAGGATAACAGTACATCTCCTTCGTATGAGATAAATGCTCCCGGCATATATTCAGTCACGCTTACAGCCAATTGTTTAAGTGTTGAGGACGAAGTCAACGTAACATCCCTCGAGCCACCTGAGCCTGTCGATCTTGGTCCGGATATATCCCTTTGCCCATCAGATGAACTCGAAATCAATTTGGATCCCTCGCTGGGAGATTTTCTTTGGCAGGATGGATCTACTAATTCATTCTATACGATCACATGGGAAGGGAGTTATGCATTGACCCTTAGTAATGCATGTGGTGAAGTATCTGATGATATACTGGTGTCGTATTATGAGTATCCAATTGTTGATTTCGCTCAGGATACTATCTCGGCATGTAATGGTGACATAGTTACCTTCAGCTTTGATCCTACAGTTGGAGATTATTTCTGGCAGGATGGCCAGGAGGGCTCTGAGTATGATGTGTCGCAGCCGGGAATATATGCTGTCACGGTATCGAATCCTTGTGGAAGTGATTACGATTTTGTTGTCGTTGATTTCAGTGATGCGCCTGTTCTCAATCTGGGGCCTGACATCACCATTTGTTCACAGCAATTACCCTACATCATCGATCTGGCAGGCCTGGCAAATGTGGAATCCTATCAGTGGTCAGATAGTACCATAAACCCTACGCTAAGCATACTTACTTCCGGAAATTATAGTGTGACTGTTTCTAACAACTGCTTCCAGGCAGCAGATACTTTAGGCATTACTATCGCGGATGTCAATTTTACTGTGAACTTACCTGCTGACACTATTGTATGTCCAGGTGATACCATAACCATCAGTCCGGGAAATATCACCGGCACCTATCAATGGCAGGATGGTACTTCCGGTCAATCGTTGGTAGTCACCCAGAATGGGACCTACAGTGTGGTAGTTGCAACTGCCTGCGGTTCAGCAAGTGATTCGATTAACGTGGTCTTTGGTGATCAATTGCCTTTCCCTGACCTCGGACCAGATATCAGCCTTTGCCCCGGTGAGCAAATAACCATGAATGCAGGTGTAACCGGTGTAGATTATTTGTGGCAGGATGGTAGTTCACTAGATAGCCTGGTGGTCACCACTGCCGGAACAGTCATCCTCACCATTTCAAATGCTTGTGCCTCCCGATCGGATACTGCAGAGATTATGTTCAACTCAAATCCACCGGTTGCTGATCTTCCTGCGCAACTCAGCCTTTGTGCTGGTGATTCAGTAATCATTGCAACAGTTGTTGCTGGCGCTACCTATTCGTGGAGTACAGGTGCTGCAACGCCTTCGATCTATGCACATTCCGCTGGTCAGTATATGCTCACGATCACTAACTCGTGCGGTACGGATACCGATACAACTAATGTGGTATACCTCGGAACGAATCCTGTGTTTGATCTGGGTATTGATCAATCCATATGCCCTGGCGATACAGTTATTTTCAGTCCAGGCATTCCAGGTAATTATCTCTGGCAGGATGGAACTTCCAACCCTTTCTATGCATCAACCTCTGCTGAGACGATATACCTGATGATATCAAACGCATGTGGTATGGACAGTGATACCGTGACAGTATCGCTATTACCTGAGATACCTCTTCTTAGCCTGGGCTTGGATTTTTCAATTTGTAAAGGAGATACAATTGTGCTCCAGCCTGGCATACCTGGAGTTGCTTATCTGTGGCAGGATGGAAGCAACGGGACATCGTATGAAGTGAGCGGCGGTGGAGAGGTCACCCTGACCATTTCGAATTCATGTGGATCGGCCAATGACACCATACTTGCAAGTGAAATCAGCAATGTGCTTTCATTAGACCTGGGTCCGGACATCATAGCCTGCGAAGGGGAATCTGTTACGGTGAGTCCGGGCATCACCGGGGTGATGTATCTCTGGCAGGACGGGAGTACCGGGCCTGCGTTTGTTGCGACATCCTCTTCAGACGTTATACTTGCAATAGACAACTCGTGCGCTACCTCAAGAGATACTGTTTCCATTCTGATTGAAGGGATAGCTCCATTGGTAAATCTTGGAGTTGATACTGCGTTGTGCCCGGGAGATACATTGTCTTTGCTGATTGATACTGCAGGTGTGATGATACAATGGCAGGATGGCTCTGTAGATCCTGATCGATTGATATCGGATGCAGGCATTTATACTTTGAAAGTGTCAAATTCATGTGGTGAAATGTCTGATACGCTTGTGATTCAACAGCTTGAATTGCCGTTACCCTTTGATCTCGGAATTGATGGTATCCTTTGTCCAGACGAGGTCTTCACACTGCACGCACCGTCAGTAATGGCGGGTAATGAATTGCAATGGAGTACGGGCAGCACTTCTTCTTCCATTAATATTGATGAAGCTGGTGTCTATTCGCTTTCAGTCTACAACGCATGTGGCTCCGAAAGGGACTCTATAACTATTTCGAAAGATACATCCGTCCTTGACTATTCCGGCCCTGTTCATTTCACTTACTGCAAGGGGGATAACCTGACATTGAATGTTGATCAAAGAACAACAGCCAATTATCTATGGGATGACGGTTCTACAGCAGATCAACGTATAGTGACTACTACCGGAACATATCAGGTTACTATAACTTCTTCATGTGACCAACTTATAGAAGAATTTTTTGTGGATGCCGGTGTCTGTAAAAATACAACCTCATTCATTCCAAATATCTTCTCACCGAATGGGGATGGCATCAATGATGTTTTTAGTATTGAAATCGATATCAACAACCTGCTTTCATTTGAAACATGGATATACGACCGCTGGGGCAATACCGTCTTCCATTCCAGGGAGCCCAATTTTGAATGGGAGGGTGTTTTCAAAGGAAAGAAGCTTAATCCGGGTGTGTATACTTACCAGATAAAAGCTGAATGGCAGGATGGATCAGTTGTCGTTAGCAAAAAACTGAAAGGAGATATAACGCTTGTGAAGTAACGCATATAAAATTAATTGCTCCGCGCAGTCTCAGGCGTCGTCCTGTGGAAGAACGTAGGAAAGGAGGCACTGGCGCTATGTTGGAAACCTTTGTCTGATGTCTCCAGAAACCGGTACTGTCGGACGAAGTTTTTGAAAAAAGTGACCAGTTGGTCTTCAGGGATATTGCGGCTGTTGGGTTTTGGGAAGAAGGCGAGATTGGAGATGGTACCATCGGGATTGAAATAAATATTCATCCACAATTTGGTGCCCTTGATGTCAAACTTGAGATCTGTGGCATAATCTTCAATGTCCATCAGAAATTCACTCCATCCTTTAAACGCCTGATCCAAGTCGTTGTTATAAACAGTCATGAACATTTCAGGATGTTGCTCTGAAAGTTCCAGGTATCTGTCTTCGTATTCCCCAATGAGAAATACCTCAGGTATACCTGTGGACTGGACGTGCGATTGGGCGTGAGCGCTTTCCAGAATAAGGATGAGTGTTATGCTTATTAGATACTTCAAGGTTTTCGACTCTTAAACCTAATGATCCCTTTAACGCGTCGAATATATAAAAGAAATTGAAAATGAATGATGACAACCTCCCCCATACGTTAAATTTATACGACCTTTCCTTTGCCCGGGAAATAACCAGCGGCTTGTCCGGCAAAGTTTTTATCTGCTATTCAAATTAATATTAAATAAAATGGTAATAGATATAGCACTGATAGTCTTTGCGTTAACTGGATTCTGGTGGGGATATACCAAAGGGATAGTCCGTACATTAATCATGGTCTCAGCTTATATTGTTGCTGTGCTTGTTACCTTAAAAATTTCTCCCTGGCTCATGGAATTTCTGACTAAAACCTTCAGTATCGGGAAAGTATTTGCGCTGATCTTTGGGACGATTGCGATTCTGGTGACTTTGATCTTTCTGATCCACTGGGTGGCTAAAAAAATCGATGTCTCGTTTCAGAAAGGCAAACTAAGTGGTTCGGATAAAATCATCGGCGGGATCATCATGCTATTCGTGGGTGTGTTGTTTTATAGCATGGTACTCTGGCCTATCAACCAATTTGGCATGATTGGAGAAAAATCAAAAGCCTCCAGCTTCACCTATAAAGCGCTTGAAACAATACCGTTAAAAACCCGGACGTTTGTGGAAGGATTCAAACCCCTCTTCAGTCATTTCTGGGAATTGATGGAAGAAACCATTCAGGAGGCCCGGTCAGAAACACCAGAATAAATTCAACCGCACGAATAAGACATATTGGCAAGCCAGCAGCTACCGGATAAAATACTCATCGAACGCTTCCGTGCAGGAAGTGACCGGGATGCATTGGGTACGCTGTTCCTGCGCTACATGGAGTTGGTTTATGGTGTTTGCCTCAAATACCTGGGACAACCTGAATCGGCTCAGGATGCCGTCATGGATATCTATGAGCATCTCAACCGGAAACTCCCCGGCCATGAGGTAGATAATTTCAGTGGATGGCTCTATATGGTCAGCAAAAACCATTGCCTTCAGCTCCTGCGTAAAAAAAGCAATCTTTTAACAGTTTCCCTGGACGATCCGGTTATGCAAAATGGCCGTGAAGCGCATCAGGAAGATGACTTATTTGATTTCAATGTACCGGAAGATATCGCGGACCAGCTCCATCATTGTATTGAACAATTGCCTGAAAATCAGCAGGTGTGTATTCGGATGTTTTATTTTGAAAAAAGATCCTATGCGGATATCTGCACCATCACCGGGCTCACCATGGATCATGTACGATCCAACATACAGAACGGAAGAAGAAACCTGAAAAAATGTATACAAACCAAACAACGCCTTGGATCAGGAACTGACCTATAAATGGATACAGGAACGGCTTCGTGAGCTGCACTCGGGTATCCTATCCGAGCAAGACAGGCTGCGTCTTGTCGAAATCGCAAAGGATGATCCTTTTGTATCTGATGCCTTGGAAGGTTTCCATGCCCATCCGGATGAGGTGCATGCCCAACATCTCGATGCCATCGCGGCCAAGATCAAACAACCGAAACGTGAGCGAAGGAGGTGGTTGATTCCAAATCTCACCGTCACGGCCATCGCAGCCAGTATCTTAATTATCGTAGCGACGTATGCCGTGATCACCAGAATGGAAAAGAGTTCAGATGAAACGCTCTTTGTCTTCGTTGCGCCAGATTCTCTTGCGCAACTTGATTCATTGGTCGGTGAAGTCGCTATGGAGACAGGCCCACAACCAGTGGATACCATGAATGAAAAAATGGCTGCACCGGAAACAGCTACTCAACAAACTCCTGATCAAAAATCCATTTCCGCACAAACAGAAAGTAAGCAGTTGAAGGTACAGCCTGCGCCAGGAACAGTCACGGCTGCTAAAACAGAAGTGCCTGTCACCGAACCATCTGAACCATCTTCACAATCTGCTGTCAAACCTTCTTCCAAAGAGTCTTCAGAAATAGTACATGTGGACGATGAAATAAAAACGGCTGATGAAGATATCGCAGTCCAATCGCAAGTTGAACTTTCAAGGGCCAAAAGGGATGAAGGTTTCTATGCGAATCAGATGAATCCTGCCATCATGCAAAGTCGTGTCACCGGACAGGTAACTGATGCACATAGCGGTGCCCCGATCATGTCTGCGAAACTGGCTGTGGATTATAGCAATCAACTCTTCTACACGGATATTGAAGGAGGTTTCGAATTATTTATTCCTCAACAGGAGGCTGTTTTACTAGTGACCTATCCTGGTTACGCCGACACAGCAATGATCATTAAGCAAGCAGATGAGCATATCCTGGTGGACATGAAAGCCGGAGGCATACTATCTTCAAATGTTATCGCAGGTGCAAACAACAAGGGGCCGGTGCCCTCTGCAATGCGTGATCCAATAGCTTCCTTCCGCCATTTTTACAATTACATTGCGGCTACATCATCACTGCAATTGACCCCTGAAGCTTCCTCTGCCCGCCGAAAAGTCACCCTCGAATTCAACGTTAAAAGTGATGGCCGTCCGAGGGATATCAACGTACTGGAGTCATCCCGTGACAAGACGTATGACAATGAAGCCAAGCGCTTGCTGGAAAGTGGTCCTGACTGGGTCTGTCCGGGTGGAGAGTATCCTTGTACAAGGAGGTATACTTTTTATTTCAGGTAGATTAGTTGTGAGAGGTCAGGTATCTATCTGTCCCAATCCCTTCCAACATGATATTTGAAGCATATGCTTCAAATGCATATTACGGATCAACTGGTTTGTGATATACATTGTCAGGCAACTTGTGGC
>JAWXAW010000057.1:0-19151 GCA_034439675.1 Saprospiraceae bacterium
CCTTAGAGGAAAGATATATACCATTTTACAAAGACAATGATAGAGCCTTCCACTGCCAAAATCTGGCAGTGAACCAATTATTTCAAAAATATTTTCAAAGCATTCCATCTTTCCGTTTGTCCCTGATCAGAAGGAGGTCCGGTATTCTATATTCGCTCTGGTATTCGTACGAGCATCGAATCCTGTTATACACAATATGCACACCGCTATCCTTGAGCTCTTCCAGTATCCTATACAGTGATCGCTCAGACAATTGTAATCTTCCTGCAAAAACTTTAGGAGTGCCTGTGCTCTTATGCTCAATGTGAAAGTGAATTTGCTGCAATAGGTTTATTTGGGAGAATAGGTTCATCGTGCTGCTAGTTTGGTGGGCTACAAATAATATTCTTTCCTTTATTATCCATCGGCTATTCGCTTTGCTTCGGACAAATAACAGCTGCCATCATCGCTATGAACAGCATCGACAATACCATTAAAAACGTAACTGCAGATCCAGCTATTTTTCCTTGGAATAGATCTTGGATAGCTTTTAAGCGCGTGGCGATCAAACGATTTATTTTTACATCCCCTTTCGCAGACCCTGAAACCAAACCATTCGGACAGAACTATCTTTAAACTGACCAATATCATCAGCATAAATGATACACTCCATTAAGCTATAGGAAGATATAACGCTTAGTCTGTTTTCTCGTTTTTTATAGCTAATTTTGCATTTCATCGAATGTAACTATGTCAAATTCAATTGATTACATCGCTATTCTGATCCAGTTTCTGGTCGCTTTTGGTTTTGTCGGGATTGTATTGGTGACGATTCGCTTTGCCGGCCCTCGTAGGTTGACTAGTGACAAGCTTGTAAACTTTGAAAGTGGTATCGAAAGTGTCGGTAATGCGCGCATGCCGTTTTCAATCAAATACTTCCTCACCGCCATCCTATTCGTCCTTTTTGAAGTCGAGGTTATCTTTATGTATCCCTGGGCTGTCAACTTCAAAGTACTGGGTATGGTAGGATTTGTGGAAATGGTACTATTCATTAGTACCCTGTTACTCGGGTTTGCTTATATCATTAAAAAGGGCGCTTTGAAATGGGACTAAAGGAATGGTGAGGTTAAACATCTTACCTCCCGACTCTGTTCCAAATATGTATAGATTTAAAATTACCTCTGAGAAATGACCACTAATATCAAAAAAACAGATATAAACCTTGTCGAAGCGCCTCCTGGTCATCAGGGAGAGGGGTTTTTCGCGACCTCGATAGAGAAAGTCATCGGACTGGCACGCGCCAATTCCTTATGGCCTCTTCCCTTTGCCACCTCTTGCTGCGGTATTGAATTTATGGCCACCATGGGGTCCAATTACGACCTCGCCCGCTTTGGATCAGAACGTATGAGCTTTTCACCCAGGCAGGCTGACGTCCTGCTCGTAGCAGGAACCATCGCCAAAAAACTAGGTCCGGTCCTCAAACAAGTTTACCTCCAGATGGCAGAGCCCCGCTGGGTGATCGCTATCGGCGCTTGTGCCTCCAGTGGCGGGATTTTCGACACCTATTCAGTATTACAAGGGATTGACAAGGTAATCCCCGTTGACGTATATGTCCCAGGTTGCCCGCCTCGCCCCGAACAGATCATCGATGGCATCATGAAAGTGCAGGAACTGGCCAAAAATGAACCGCTCCGGAGACGGAATTCCCCGGAATACCAGGCTTTACTCACCTCATACGGCATACAATAATATCATGGCAGGTATCACAAACGAATTTCTGCTGGAACGCTTACAACTGCAATTTGGCCAAAAGATCAAAGGAGCGGAAGAAACGTTTGGCATGGTGTCTATAATCATTGAGCCAGGCAGTATTCTGGATATGCTCACTTGGCTGAACACGGATAACCTTTTAAAATTTAAGTTCCTCACCGATATATGTGGTAGTCACTATCCGGATCTCAAGGATCAGGAGCTATGCGCCGTATACCACGTGCAGAGTATGGAAAATAATGTACGTCTGCGGATGAAAGCTTTTATGCCAATATCAAACCCTGAAATTCCTTCTGTAACCTCATTGTATAGTTCAGCAAACTGGATGGAACGCGAGACCTATGATTTTTATGGTATCAACTTTACCGGCCACCCAAATATGAAGAGGATACTGAATGTAGATGAAATGGATTATTTCCCGCTGCGCAAAGAATTTCCATTGGAAGATGCGACAAGGACAGACAAAGAGGATCAATATTTCGGTCGATAACCGTAATAGAACAGGAAGTCAACATCAAACAGCAAGGACAAACCAACATGAACCAGACAACTCTGACAGAAAATAAAACAAATGCTGTGGTTTCCGGGGCAAGACATGAAGATGATTTGCATATTGAATACTCGACCCTCAACCTGGGCCCCACCCACCCTGCTACACACGGTATCTTTCAGAACATCCTCACTATGGATGGCGAGATTGTCATTGACTCCGAACAAACCTGTGGCTATATTCACCGCGCGTTTGAAAAAATAGCTGAACGCAGACCTTATTACCAGATCACCACCCTCACCGACCGTCTCAATTATTGCTCCTCCCCGATCAACAATATGGGATGGCATATGACCGTCGAAAAACTGATTGATGTAGAGATTCCGAAGCGGGCTCAATACATGCGGGTGATCATCATGGAACTTGCCCGGATTTCTGATCACCTTGTGTGCAACGCAGTCATCGGCGTTGATACCGGGGCTTTGACAGGCTTTACGTATTTGTTCCAGTGGAGAGAAAAGATCTATGACATCTTCGAACATATCTGTGGCGCTCGATTGACTACCAACATCGGACGTATCGGTGGACTAGAGCGTGATTTCACACCGGAGGTATACAAAAGAATTAATGCATTTCTGGCTGAATTTCCGAAAGCGTTTACAGAATTTGGAACCCTGCTCGAACGGAACAGGATCTTCTTTGATCGTACCAATAAGACCGGACCTATCACTGCCGAACGTGCATTAAATTATGGTTTCACTGGCCCTAATCTACGTGCTGCAGGAGTTGATTATGATGTAAGGGTTGCGAACCCTTATAGTTCGTATGAAGACTTTGACTTTCAGATTCCTATCGGTGTCAACGGTGATACGTATGATCGTTTCATGGTCCGCCAGGCAGAGATATGGGAGAGTCTCAAAATAATACGTCAGGCATTGGACAATATGCCACAAGGAAAATACTTTGCAGACGTACCTGAATTCTATCTGCCGCCTAAAGAGGATGTTTATAATAATATGGAAGCACTCATCTGGCATTTCAAAATCGTGATGGGTGAATCTGATGTTCCTAAAGGTGAAGTTTACCATGCGGTCGAAGGAGGCAATGGTGAACTAGGCTTTTATCTCGTCAGTGATGGCGGACGGACACCTTATAAATTACATTTCCGCAGACCTTGTTTTATTTTCTACCAGGCTTATCCGGAAATGATTCGTGGAGGAATGTTATCCGATGCGATCGTGACGTTGAGTTCGCTCAATGTGATCGCGGGGGAACTTGATGCATAGAGCAGAGGGCATAGAGTAGAGAGTTTGGAGAGCAGAGAGGATGACGATTAAAGGCCTGTAAGGCCGACATCATCATAACCCAGGGTGCAGCCCTGGGAAATTAGTAAGCCGAGGATGTTACTCTGGGATATTAGTACCCACTGTGTAGTCCTGTGAATTTAGTAAAGTCAGGGTGTAGCCCTGGGAACTTACAAGAAAAATGAACCAGACAGAATCTGTAAAATTTACCCCTGATACTGAAGCACTGATGCTTAACATCATCACGCGCTATCCGGAAGGACGACACAAATCGGCGCTTCTCCCACTGCTGCATCTCGCACAAGCAGAATCAAACGGGTGGCTGAGTGTACCGGTGATGGACAGCGTAGCTGAAATACTAAACATCAAGCCTATCGAAGTGTATGAAGTGGCCTCTTTTTACTCAATGTTTCATCTTGAACCGGTAGGCAACTGTTTGATAGAAGTCTGCAGGACTAGTTCTTGCTGGCTGCGGGGCGCGTATGATATCGTACAACACATCGAAAACCGGCTCAACATAAAAGATGGGGAGACTACCTCAGATGGAAAATTCACCCTGCGCACGGTAGAGTGTCTCGGATCATGTGGCACTGCACCCATGCTTCAGATCGGAGAAAAGTTTCACGAAAACCTGACGATGGAAAAAGTGGACGCAATCATTGAAGAAAACAGAAATACAATAAAGCATAGTCAATACCTGGATCATTCAACATTCCGGACGATATAAAATGGCAACTGGCAACCATGTTGACTGAACGCAGATGTCGCAGAAATATTTAAAAAAATGAATTACGCAGATCAATCTGCGATCAAAAAGAATGGAAAGAAGACTTTTATTAGAACATATCGACGTCCCTGGCATCCAGACCTATGATGTTTACCGGAGGAAAGGTGGTTATGCTTCAGTGGAGAAAGCACTGAAGACCATGACCCCTG
Organism: Saprospiraceae bacterium; assembly: GCA_034439675.1. Lineage (GTDB taxonomy): Bacteria > Bacteroidota > Bacteroidia > Chitinophagales > Saprospiraceae > Opimibacter. Next base: position 4,480 of record JAWXAW010000057.1, read on the forward strand.
ATGCCGTCACCGAAGAAGTAAAAAAATCCGGCTTGCGCGGTCGTGGTGGCGCCGGTTTTCCTACAGGTATGAAGTGGGGCTTCCTTGCAAAACCTGAGGGCGTGCCCCGGTACCTGGTCTGCAATGCAGATGAATCTGAACCCGGCACTTTCAAAGACCGGTACCTGATGGAGCACATCCCTCACCTGCTGCTGGAAGGAATGATCACTTCCAGTTTTGCACTCGGAGCACATACATCTTACATCTATGTGCGCGGAGAATTTTTCTACATCATCCGCATCCTTGAAAAAGCCATTGCAGAAGCATATAAAAATGGATGGTTAGGCAAAAACATACTAGGCAGCGGCTTCGATCATGATATCTACGTGCACCCAGGTGCAGGTGCATACATCTGCGGGGAGGAAACAGCATTGCTTGAATCACTCGAAGGAAAACGTGGGAATCCAAGGATCAAACCACCCTTTCCCGCTGTAAAAGGTTTATATGACTGTCCTACCGTCGTCAACAACGTCGAAACGATAGCCGCAGTAGTGCCCATCATCAACAATGGTGGAGAAGCTTATGCCGGTATTGGTATTGGCAAATCAACCGGGACCAAACTGATCTCCGCTTCCGGCCACATCAAAAAACCTGGTGTCTATGAAATAGAACTTGGTGTCCCGGTTGAAGAATTTATATACTCCGATGCCTTTTGTGGAGGTATCCTGAATGATAAAAAACTCAAGGCTGTCGTTGCAGGTGGTTCATCAGTACCCATCCTGCCCACAGAACTGATCCTCAAGACAGCAAATGGAGAACCACGATTGATGTCCTATGAGTCGCTGGCTGATGGTGGCTTTGCTACCGGCACCATGCTCGGATCAGGAGGATTTATTGTGATGGATGAAAGTGCCAGCATCGTGCATAATCTATACACCTTTACTCGCTTCTATCATCACGAAAGTTGCGGCCAGTGTAGCCCATGTCGAGAAGGAACAGGCTGGATGGAAAAGATCCTCCACAAAATATTGGATGGACATGGCTCTATATCTGATATTGATTTGCTCTGGGATATCCAGCGCAAAATTGAAGGCAACACCATCTGCCCGCTTGGCGATGCAGCTGCCTGGCCTGTTGCCAGTGCTATACGTCATTTCCGTCATGAATTTGAAGCGTACGTTACCAACCCGAATCAAATACATGAAGTGAGTTATTACAATCACTGTCAGAACCTTGAACCAGCAGAACTATAATTGAAATAATAACCAGAACTCCGAGAGGAGTTTGATGAATATAAAATAATGGCAAAAGTAACTATCGATGGAATTGAAATAGACGTGCCGGATGGAACGACCATACTACAAGCAGCCAGGATGATTGGCCCTGAAGTGGCGCCTCCGGCCATGTGCTATTATACCAGTCTGAAAACAAGTGGTGGATATTGTCGCACCTGCCTGGTGGAAGTCACGAAAGGTTCTGAAAAAGATCCGAGACCGATGCCTAAACTAGTAGCATCGTGTCGCACCAATGTGATGGATGGCATGGTGGTGACCAACGAGCTTTCTGAAAAAGTGCAGGATGCCAGGGCAGGCGTGGTTGAATTCCTACTGCTCAATCATCCGCTAGATTGTCCGATCTGCGATCAGGCTGGTGAATGTCACCTCCAGGATCTCTCTTATGAGCACGGCCAATACAAGACCAGGACGGATTTCGAACGCAGGACATTTGAAAAAATAGATATCGGTGAGACCATTCAACTTCACATGACCCGGTGCATTTTATGCTACCGTTGTGTAAAGGTTGCCGAACAAATCACCGACGGTCGTGTACATGGCGTACTCAATAGGGGAGATGCTTCTGAAATCTCTACATACATCAAGGAAGCTATAGACAATGATTTTTCCGGCAATATGATCGATGTTTGCCCGGTAGGCGCGTTGACCGATAAAACTTTCCGTTTTAAGAGCAGAGTGTGGTTTACAAAACCTGTGGATGCCCATCGTGATTGTGACAAATGCTCCGGTAAAGTTGTACTCTGGTATAAAGGAGATGATGTGCTGCGCGTCACCGGACGAAAAGATCAATGGGGTGAAGTGGCTGAATTTATCTGCAACGAATGTCGCTTTGACAAAAAACAAACCAGTGACTGGACGATCGAAGGTGTCCGCGAGATAAGCAGACATAGCGTCATCTCCGCTAACAAATACAAGAAACTGGTCAAACCAAATGAATTAACACTCAACGATATTAAAGCGCTCCCGGAATGATAGATTGGTGGTTAATATTAGATAAGGTCATCCTGATCGTTATCATCTTCGTAGTCAGTCTGGGCATTGCTGCTTACTCAACGTATGGAGAACGCAAAATTGCTGCTCTCATTCAGGACCGTATCGGGCCGGATCGCGCTGGCCCCTGGGGCATATTGCAACCGTTAGCAGATGGTGGCAAGTTCTTTCTGAAAGAAGACATTACGCCCAAAGACGCTGATAAGTTTCTATTCATACTAGGACCCTCGCTGTTTATTCTGACGGCCTTGATGACGAGCGCCATTATACCCTGGGGTAAATCATTTGTTTTCGGTGATCATGTATTTAGCCTTCAGGTTGCTGATCTTAATGTCGGTATCCTCTATCTGCTTGCGGTGGTTTCCATAGGAGGATATGGCATCATGATCGGGGGCTGGGCTTCGAACAATAAATTTGCATTGCTTGGCGCGCTCAGGGCATCATCACAGATGATCAGTTATGAATTGCCGATGGGAATGGCGATCATTTCTATCATCCTCATGTCCAATTCCCTCAATCTGAGAGAAATCGTTGACATGCAGCAGGGCTTTCACTGGAATGTATTTTATCAGCCTCTTGGCTTTCTCATTTTCCTGATTTGTGCATTTGCTGAGTGCAACCGTGCTCCTTTTGACCTTCCAGAATCTGAGAGCGAACTGATCGGCGGATACCATACCGAGTATAGTTCTATGAAACTCGGATTTTTCCTTTTTGCGGAATACATCAACATGTTTATCTCCGCCGCCATCATCTCCTGCCTCTTTTTTGGCGGATACCATTTCCCGGGCATTGACAGCCTCAACATGTCCCCTAACCTTGCAGCGATCGTTAGCATCTGTGTGCTCTTTGCTAAAATATTCTTCTTTATCTTCTTCTTTATGTGGGTGCGTTGGACCTTACCCAGATTCCGGTATGATCAACTCATGCGCCTGGGATGGAAGGTATTGATTCCACTATCGATCTTCAATGTGCTGGTTACCGGTGCATGGCTCACTTTTGTAAAATAAACACTATGCAACTGACCAACCGATCGAAAGTAGCTTCTGTCAAAACACTCAATTGGGTAGAAAAACTCTATCTGCCTGCCATCATCAAAGGCATGATGATCACGTTCTCCCATATTTTCAAAAAGAAAGCAACTGTCCGCTATCCTGAACAAAAGAGGCCTATTGCAGGCGTATATAGAGGCGTTCATGTCTTAAAACGGGATGAAGAAGGACGTGAAAATTGTACCGCATGTGGACTTTGCGCAGTGGCGTGTCCTGCAGAAGCAATTACGATGGACGCTGCCGAACGCCAGAAAGGTGAAGAACACCTCTATCGCGAAGAAAAATATGCTGCAGTGTACGAAATCAATATGCTCCGCTGCATTTTCTGTGGACTGTGTGAAGAAGCATGTCCCAAAGACGCGATATACCTTACTGACAGATTATTGCCTTCCAATTATGCCCGTAATACATTTATCTGGGGAAAGGATCTGTTGGTGGAAGGTACAACGCCGGAAACACGCATCGATATAAGCGGACGTAAAAATAACTATGAAATGAATGTATGAGATGTCATGATCTTTTGACAAATCATAAGAAAGATAAAAAAGAATGAGCCAACTATTATTTTTTATACTGTCGACCATGACCATACTGAGTGCATTGGTGGTGGTTTTCACCCATAAGCCCATGTACAGTGTATTGTCGCTTATCGTCTGTTTCTTTACGATAGCGGGACACTATATTCTGTTAAATGCGCAGTTCCTGGCGATCACACATGTTATCGTATATGCAGGTGCCATTATGGTACTCTTCCTCTTTACGGTCATGTTACTCAACCTCAATTCAGATTCAGATGTGCCTAAGTCAGGGAAATTGAGGATTGCAGCCACAATTGCTGCCGGAATGCTCTTTGTGACCCTGCTGGCATCTATTAAAGCCACAACACTTGGCGAATTTACTCTACCACCCCCTTCGGACAAAGGAATGGTTGAACATGTCGGCCAACGGTTATTTACAGATTACCTCTTACCTTTTGAAATATCCTCTATCCTGTTCCTGTCAGCAATGATCGGAGCCGTTTTACTAGCCAAAAGAGAAAAAAACTGATATGGAACAAGCAGCACATTTAGTTCCGCTCAACTGGTACCTATTCCTAAGTACCTTTCTATTCTGCATCGGTGTGATGGGCGTGCTCTTCAGACGCAATGCCATCATCATCCTGATGTGTATCGAGCTGATGCTCAATTCGGTCAACCTCCTGCTCGTTGCCTTTTCTGCTTATAGCGGAAACAGTGATGGACAGGTGTTTGTCTTTTTTATCATGGTGGTCGCTGCAGCTGAAGTCGCTGTCGGGCTCGCCTTACTGATCAGCATTTATCGCAATATCGGCAGTACGGATATTGATGTATTGAATAAATTAAAATGGTAGCCGGTCACTGCTGTAGATGTCCTATTGCCGTGATTCAAAAATAAAAGACAGTGACAGAAACGATAACCAATAACCCAACCATGACATTCCTGGGGCTCATGATTCCCCTGCTCCCTTTGATGGGATTTCTGGTGAATGGTTTACTTGGAAAATTCCTCCCAAAAGGTAGCACCGGATGGATAGGAAGCCTCTCCGTATTAGCCTCCTTTGTCTGCGTCCTGTTGCTCTTCAAAGATCTCGGAGCGGCGCAGGCCATCAGCATCGATGTATTCAACTGGATCTCGTTTGGCCACATCGACATCTCCTTTGGTTTGTGGATTGATTCCTTGACCATGATCATGCTGATGGTGGTCACCGGCGTGGGATTCCTGATCCACCTCTACTCCATTGGATACATGCATGGCGATCATGGATTTACCAGGTTTTTTACCTACCTCAACCTCTTTATCTTTTTCATGCTCTTGCTTGTCATGGGCAGCAACTACCTGATGATGTTTATCGGATGGGAAGGCGTAGGACTTTGTTCCTATTTACTGATCGGATTCTGGTTTAAGAATGAAGCCTATAATGACGCAGCGCAAAAGGCGTTTGTCATGAACCGTATCGGAGACCTTGGCTTTTTGATGGGTATGTTTTTTATACTCTTCCATTTTGGCACATTGGACATCCAGGCAGTCGAAGGACTTGCTACGGGTTTATCGGCTGACAGCACACTGCTGATTGGCATCACCTTATTACTCTTCGTAGGTGCGATTGGTAAATCAGCTCAGTTGCCACTCTACACATGGCTACCCGATGCGATGGCTGGTCCTACACCCGTTTCCGCATTGATTCATGCTGCTACGATGGTGACCGCAGGTATCTACATGGTCGTGCGTTCGAATGTACTTTTTGCGATGGCTCCAACCACACTGACAGTAATACTTTGGATTGGTGTGGCTACCTCTGTATTTGCCGCGGTGATTGGTCTCAAGCAGAATGATATAAAAAAGGTACTTGCCTACTCTACGGTTTCTCAACTCGGATTGATGTTTGCCGCGCTTGGATTAGGTGCTTTCAGCAGTGGCATCTTTCATCTCGTAACACATGCATTTTTCAAAGCACTCTTATTCCTTGGTGCAGGTAGCGTCATACACGCATTGCATGGAGAACAAGATATACGAAACATGGGCGGTTTGAAAAAACTGATCCCGGTCACCTATTTAACATTCATCCTGGCGGCATTGGCCATCTCAGGATTTCCTTTACTCTCCGGCTTTTTCTCCAAAGATGAAATACTCGCTCATGCCTTTGAACAAGACAAAGTGGTATGGACGATATTGTTCATCAGCTCCTTGCTCACCGCGTTTTATATGTTCAGACTGGTGTTCCTGACCTTCTTCAATAATTTCCGCGGAACAGAGGAAACCAAGCATCATATCCATGAATCACCATGGACGATGACGTTGCCGTTGATCATACTTTGTGTATTGTCAGTGATCGGCGGACTTATCGGAATACCAGCTGTGTTTCATGTGAGTCATCTACTCGATACCTACTTGTCGGCTGTAACGGAACCCTCCGCTTCGTTGCTCCATCATGGTGAAAAACTAAGTCATTCTCTGGAGATCGGATTGATGACCCTCGCAGGTCTTGCGGCGATCGGGGTGATCTTGTATGCCCGAAGAAAATATATCACCCTCAAGGCTATGCCTGAAGCGGATAGTGCCATCACCGGATTACCAAAACTGATCTACCATAAATTCTATGTTGATGAAATCTATGAAAGCTGGATCGTAAAGCCGGTTTTCAAAATGTCTGAATGGTTTGGAACCTTCTTTGACAAACAGGTTGTCGACCGTTTGGTAAACGCAACTGCAGACGTAATGGATTCCGGTGGAAAATCATTGCGCCTCTTCCAGACCGGTAATACCGGATTCTATGTCTTTGCGATGGTGATTGGGATGGTTGTACTCTTTATAATTCGACTGCTGATCTGATGATGACGATACTACTCTTGTTCTTCCCGTTGATAGCTTCCCTGGCTGTTTTGCTAGGTGGATCAAAGCTTGCTGCAAAATTAGCCCTGGGATTGGCTGTCGTTGAATTGGCGATTACCGGATACGTTGTATCTGTATTCCAGGCTTCTGGACCGGAAGCATTCTATGTCTTTCATTCATGGATCGAATCACCAAAAGTGAGTTTTCACCTCGGACTCGATGGCCTGAGCCTTATCATGGTCTTGCTGACCAACTTTCTGACGCCGATTATCATCCTGTCCGCATTCAACAGGAATACCCCACATGCTGCAGGGTACTTTTCACTCATCCTGCTGATGCAATTCGCCTTAGTTGGTGTTTTCACGGCCATGGACGGACTCCTGTACTATATCTTCTGGGAATTGGCTCTGATACCCATCTACTTCATTGCATTACGCTGGGGCGGAGAAAACCGAGTAGCCATCACCCTTAAATTTTTCATCTATACGCTTGCAGGAAGCTTGTTGATGCTCTTTGGATTTATCATGCTGTACTGGTACAATCCGGATCAGTCATTTGATATCCGCGAGCTCTACCGTATCTATATTACGGATGGCAATCAAAGCTGGTTGTTCTGGATGTTTTTCCTCGCCTTTGCGATCAAGATCCCTATCGTACCATTTCATACATGGCAGGCAGATACATATCGTGAATCGCCTACGCAGGGTACAATGCTTTTGTCAGGTATCATGCTCAAGATGGGTACCTACAGCCTTATCCGTTGGTTGTTGCCTATACTCCCGGTGGGCGTGGCAACCTGGGGTCCACTGGCCATAACACTTTGCGTAGTGGGTATTGTATATGCATCCATCATCGCGATCAAGCAACGTAATTTAAAAAACCTACTTGCGTATTCTTCCCTTGCTCACGTCGGATTGATTGCTGCAGGGATATTTGCGCTCAACATCCAGGGGCTTCAGGGTAGTGTAGTGCAGATGGTAGCGCATGGTGTCAATGTCGTTGGACTTTTCTTTTGCGCAGACATCATCTTCAACCGCACTAACACCAATGAAACCAATGAACTCGGGGGTATCAGAAACTTAGCACCTCAGTTTACCACCATGTTTATGATCATAGTGCTTGGTAGTGTTGCCTTACCGCTGACCAATGGTTTTATCGGAGAGTTTTTGCTGCTTTATGGCGTCTATGAATATAATACCTGGCTTTCTGTATTTGCCGGATTGACCATCATCCTTGGCGCTGTCTACATGCTGCGCATGTTTAAAAAAGTAATGCTTGGGGAAACGGGAATTCGTGTGCCGGAATTTCCCGATTTATACTGGAATGAAAAACTGGCACTTAGTATGCTGGTGATCGTCATCATTGCGATGGGTATATATCCACAACCCATCATGGACATGGCTGAACCGGTATTGCAAACGATATTGAATAAAACAGTGATCTAACATATTTCATTCGTGATTTTGAAAGGGTTCAAAATATTGAACCTCTAGAAAATCACGAAAACCACCCTAAAGGAAAATATAGTGTATACCTTAATCTATACCTGTTGTCTCGGATTGCTTTGCCTGGTGGCAGAGATTCTCAATCTGCGCAAACTGCTGATCCCGATCATTCTCGGCGGGCTTGCTGCCATCTTCTTTGTCAACTATATGGATTGGCAAAATGTCGCACCGATGATCATCGGTGGAATGGATATGTCACATATGATTCAGGTCGATCATTTTACAGTAGCTTTCAATGGCCTCCTGATTGCTGCGGCGGCTTTGCTCTTTTCCCTGTCTGCTGACTTTTACAAAGATGAACAACATCACCTGAGTGATTATCTGGCCATCCTTCTTTTCATCTTGTCTGGGGCGATGGTCTTGACCAGTTTTTCTAACCTGATCATGCTTTTTCTGGGCATCGAAATTGTGTCCATTTCATTATACATCATGGCGGGCAGCCGCAAGTTTGATATCCGCTCCAACGAAGCAGGTTTCAAATATTTCCTAATGGGATCTTTCGCTTCGGCCATCCTGCTTTTTGGTATAACCCTTATCTATGGGTCATCCGGATCATTTGAACTAGCGAAGATTTCTTCATTTGCTGCGGTATCTGGCATGAACAGCCCGATGTTTCTGGTCGGTTCTTTATTGATGGTTGCCGCCCTTTTGTTTAAAGTCGCAGCCGTCCCATTCCATTTCTGGAGTCCTGATGTTTATGAAGGTTCGCCGTCACTGGTGACCACCATGATGGCTACACTTGTCAAGGTATCTTTCTTTGCAGCTTTTTACCGCCTGATGTCAGGTGGATTGCTGGGGATAGACGGATACACCAATGATATACTTGTGATCGTTGCGGCTGCCACGATGATCGTTGGTAATCTAATCGCATTGAGCCAGGAGAACTTTAAAAGACTGCTTGCTTATTCCGGGATTTCTCATGCAGGATATATGTTGCTTGCCATCCTTAGTCTCAAGACTGATTCATCATCAGCATTATTTTTCTATGGCGCTGCGTATGTGCTTGCTACGATAGGAGCTTTCGCTGTAGCTATACCTGTTTTCAAAGCTACCGGAAAAGAAACTGTTGATGCTTTTGACGGCCTGGGTAGAAAGAAACCTTTTCTAGCTTCTATGCTCACCCTGAGTATGTTGTCCCTTGCGGGTATTCCACCATTAGCCGGGTTCCTTGGTAAATATTACATCTTTTCCGAAGCGATCAAAAACGGCTATGCAGTGTTAACGATTTTGGCTGTTCTCGCATCCATTGTTGGTGTCTATTATTACTTCAAAGTCATCCTGGCGATGTACACCAAAACCGGAGATGAGACAGAAGTCAAACCATCTCTACTTTACACCATTGTCATGCTGGTATGTGTAGGATTGAGTTTGTTGCTTGGAGTTTGGCCGGGTGGATTGATGGGATTGCCTTAGGGGAGGTTGTATCCCTGAATTGTACCCTTGGAATTGTACCCCTAAGTCTCCTAAAGGGGACTTGATTTCAAATTTAAGGGGCTCAATCCTGAAGGGTGACTTGTCTTCAAATCGGGCCATTTTCGAAATACTTCGCATACTACAAAACGATCTGCCCTTTGCTTTTTGCTTTTTCTAAACCAATTCCTTCAATCAAGCGTTTTCCAATCGAAATCATCTCATTAGTATCATTATGGCATACAACTCTCTTTCCCACGACGAAGCTCGTGTTATCCTTAGCAAAGGCACGGAACGTCCATTTACCGGCGAGTATGATGACAACAAAATGCCGGGCACATACATCTGCAGACAATGCAATCAACCGCTGTACAAATCGGAGGATAAGTTTGCCTCCGGCTGCGGATGGCCGAGTTTTGATGACGAGATCGCCGGAGCAGTATACAAGCATACAGATGCAGATGGTCGTCGGGTAGAGATCATTTGCTCTAATTGCAAGGGCCACCTCGGCCACGTTTTTACCGGCGAGCGGATGACCGACAAAAATACTCGTCATTGTGTCAATTCGATCTCCATGAAGTTTATTCCAGAGGGAGGAGAATTGCCACAAATTATGGCGCCTTAAGCTTGGCTCTTGGCGTGCATTTTAACTAAATTTGAAATTTAGTTAAAACAGGCCTGGGGGCCCTGACAACCAAACAGTTACGACAGTGTGGCACACCTAGGTGTGCCACACTGTCTTTTTTGGCCTTTTCCGGCCTGATTTTAACATAAAAAAAAAGGGGCCTGAAACCCCAGTTTCAAGCCCCTTTTTGATTTCTATTTTCTACCTTTTCGGTTAGGTACTCGGTGTCAAAGCATCCGGTTGCTGAGCGGACGGGTGGTGAGCTGCAGCCCAAGGATGCGTAAGGCAGGTCGAACCAGCCGAAGCATCACTTTTCACTCTTCACTCACTCACTCTTCACTCCTCTATCCGCCCGATCTCTCCCATATCGGGGTTCGTTTCTATACTACCGGGAATCGGAGGTATTCCATCCTGATCGACAGGATTTGTCTGTGTCTCCTCATCCTTAGCCGTTGTTCCCTTGACCTGAAATGGCCGTGGACCAATCATTCGCTCAATATCTGCTTTATGAATCACTTCTTTTTCCAGCAAGGCCTTGGCGAGCATCTCAAGTTCACCTCTATGCGATCTCAACATTTTTTGCGCACGTTCGTATTGCCCATCAATGATTTCCCGCACCCGGTCATCAATCAGGGTCGCTGTATCTTCAGAATATGGTTTCTGAAACTGATCCTGTGACATTCCATAGAAGGATACGTTTCCTACTTTTTCATCAAGGCCATATACCGAGACCATACTATACGCCATCTTGGTTACATGGTCCAGATCACTTTGCGCACCAGTTGAAATCTTATTATAGATCACACTCTCTGCCGCGCGCCCGCCAAGTGCCATACACATACGATCAAGCAATTGCTCGGTGCGTGTGATGTATTCTTCTTTTGGCGAATATTGTGCAAAACCCAATGTTCCGATGCCGCGAGGCACTATCGTTACTTTCACCAGTGGTGAAGCATGCTCCAGGTACCATCCGCAGATGGCATGGCCTGCTTCATGATGCGCGATGATCTCCTTCTCTTCAGGAGAGATCAATTTGTTTCTCTTTTCTAGGCCTCCTATCACACGGTCAAGTGCGTAATGGAAATCATCAAGGTCAACTTCAGTTTTATTTCTACGGGCTGCAATCAACGCAGCTTCATTACATACATTCGCGATATCTGCACCAGCAAATCCGGGCGTCATTTCACTCAGTATCTTAGGCTCTACCGATGGACCAATTTTGATATTCTTGAGATGCACTGAAAAGATTGCTTCACGGCCTGCAAGATCAGGACGCTCTAAACCTATCTGCCTGTCGAAACGACCCGGACGCATCAATGCTCCGTCAAGAATATCCGGACGGTTAGTGGCCGCCATAATGATGACGCCCTTGTCGGTGCTGAACCCATCCATCTCCACGAGTAACTGGTTGAGCGTATTCTCCCGCTCGTCATTGCCGCCCTGAAATGCATTACGTCCGCGCGCCCTTCCTATCGCATCGATCTCATCGATAAATACAATACATGGAGCTTTCTCTCTCGCTTGCTTAAATAAATCACGAACGCGTGATGCTCCGACCCCAACAAACATCTCAACAAAATCTGAACCAGAGATCGAGAAGAAAGGCACAGCAGCTTCACCTGCTACTGCTTTTGCAAGCAAAGTCTTTCCGGTTCCCGGAGGACCGACCAGCAAAACACCTTTTGGAATCTTACCACCCAGTGATGTATATTTTTTTGGATTCTTTAGAAAGTCAACGACTTCCATCACTTCCTCTTTTGCTTCTTCCAGACCCGCCACATCAGCGAAGGTCACCGTTACTTTAGCATCCTTTTCAAACAAGGTCGCTTTACTCTTTCCAATATTGAAAATCTGGGCACCAGGTCCACCAGCTCCGCCGGAAACTCTTCGCATCATAAATATCCAGAGGCCCAGGAATAAAAAGATCGGGATCAGCCAGCCCATGAGCGGCCCCATCCAGTTTTCTTTGTCTACATAATCCGGAAAGACTCTCAATTGAGGATCCACACGACTATTGAGTGCATTGATCTGATCAGCGAAAGATTCGGGAGGTCCTATATTGAACACAAACTGAGGCCGTGTCTTGCTGAAGGTAGTTTCATTAAGTTTTTTAAACTCCGGTTTGGTGAGGCTTTCCTTCTTGATGAAAACGCGGGCATCTTTTTTATTGACTACCTCTATCTTGGCTACATCACCCGCCTCTACCAATTGAGCAAAGCGTTGAAAATTGATCACCTCCGTTGATGCTTCACTTAAGAACATCAAATTGAATACGATCAGTCCAAGGATGATGCTCCCGTAAATCCAATAGGAATTAAAGGTGAACTTCCCCGGCTTCTTATCCTGATTATTATTCTCGTCCTGACTCATTGATTTTTTTCTAAATGCTGTTTTGTAACTGGCTTCTTAGTAACGAAATGCAAGCCTATAAGGTTTTACGCACGGGTATGTACCCTGGTAAATAATCGATCAACTGTCCTCATATTCTGTTCGCCTGGCATCTCCCCACAGTTGCTCAAGATCATAAAATCGTCTGGTTTCCGGATAAAAGATGTGTACGATGGCATCAAAATAGTCCATACAGACCCATTTTGCATGCTCCAGACCTTCCACATGTCCCGGATGAAGTTTAATCTCGCTTTTGAGTCGACGCTCGATATTACCGGCAATACCCCTGACCTGAGTGGTCGAATCACCTTCACAGACTATAAAAAAGTCGGTGGGGGCATCTTTCAATTCCCTTAGATCCAGTAAAACAATTTTTTTGCCCTTAATATCTGTAATACAGTCGATAATCAAATCCGGAAGTCCGTTGGTAACGGCTTTTGCCTGAATGGCTTTCTTTAGGTTTGCCAAATGTTCACTTTTTATTGATAAAATCTACTCCAATTCACCTGTCCCCTGTCTCCTAGGTCCTGCTTCCTAATACCTATATTACTCCAAATATACGATAATTGTCACCCTGAAACAGAGCATCGTGCGCAAAGGTAAGGGTCTTTTGAGCTAAATATGGACTATTTTAAGATTTACAATACTCTAGATTCTACCAACAAAGAAGCACAGCGATTGTTGGCGCAAGGTGCTGGTGTAAACGGTCTTACCCTCTTCGCAAAGCATCAGACGGATGGGCGGGGCCAGCTAAGCCGCGTATGGATTTCAGGCCCGGGAAGCCATGTGGCTATGTCGATTATCTATTTGCCAGACAGCCTGAACATTTCCAACCTTCCTGCTTTAAGTATGAAGACCAGCCTGGGCATTGTGAATGCATTAACATCCATTGACCCCTCCCTCCAACCACTGATCAAATGGCCAAATGACATTTATGCAGCAGGTAAAAAACTCTGCGGCATCCTGATAGAAAATGCGCTGTCGGGTGGTAAAATCCAACATTCTATCATCGGCATCGGCATGAATGTTAATGAGAAAAATTTTCCTCCGGAAATTTCAAACGCCATTTCACTTTCTCAGCTGACGGGTTCAACATATGCACCTCAACAAGTTGCCCTGATCATCAGAGAACATGTCATGGCTCTGCTAAAAGTTGACAATGACCATTGGAAATCTGATTACGACCAATATGTTTTTGGAAAGGGAAACCATTTTACCTTCCTTTCTGAAGAATCAAGTTTTGAAGCAGAAGTGATTGGCGTCTCGATGCAAGGTCATCTCATCCTGAAAAATACGGACGATACAATAAAGCAGTATGCTTCGCATCAGGTTAAATGGGTGGTGAGCTAGTTGATAGGTTGATGTCTTTATAGGTTTCTAAGTTTATAGGCTTATAAGTTTATTTGCTATTTGCATATTGTATATTTCGCATTGGAATTACTTAACCCCTTTAGAAAAAAGAAATTTGGCAGAAATTTCGAAAGGCTAAACTAGGTTTATCCGTTGATGGGTTGATTGAAGTATTGACCAAAGATGTGGCTGGTGGGTTGAAACCATCGAAGTAGAATTTAGAGGTAACTTTGTGGAAATGGACAACATCAAAAAAGCAGCAATTCTCACCATCGGCGATGAACTGATGATCGGACAGATCATCGATACCAATAGTGCATGGATCGCCTCTTTTCTGGATCAGCATGGATGGCAGGTCAGCCGTAAACTCGGTGTCAGGGACGACATTCCACAGATCACAGAAGGAATGTCAATGTGTCTCGAAGCTGCCGACCTTCTGATGATCACAGGAGGCCTGGGACCTACGAGTGATGACCTCACGGTGGATGCACTTTGCCAGTATTTTAATTGTAATAAAGTCTGGCACGAAGAAACATGGCAACGTGTCCAGGAAATCCTCAAACGATTTGGACGTGAACCTGCTGAAATGCACAAGCTGCAATGTTATCAACCGGAACTAGCAGAGATTATCCCTAATGACCAGGGCTCTGCACCAGGCACCATTTTCCGGACAGGAAATAAAATCGTCGTCTCTTTACCGGGCGTGCCAAATGAAATGAAGCATTTGCTCAAA
>JAWXAW010000058.1:0-5683 GCA_034439675.1 Saprospiraceae bacterium
CCCTTCTATACCGGATGCAGATATCCCCGTCAAATTCCCGAAAGGAGCAACGCATATCAAACCTTATCTAAGGATGACCCCTCAACCGAATAAGTGAGCAAGGAGTGAAGAGTGAAGAGTGAAGGGCAAGGAGCAGGGAGCAAGGAGCAGGTCGAAGCGCAGCGTAGATCCCGCTCGCTGTGTAGCCGAAAAGCGGGAGAGCAGGAAGCAAGGAACAAGGAGCAACTAACTGCTAACTTCAAACTTCTAACTTCTAACTTCTAACTGCTAACTGCTAACTGCTAACTTAAATATTTTTCATCATGTTGCGATGCAGTAGGATGTCTTTCAATTCATGCAGTACTTTATACTCGTTTGGCATGACCTTTTTGAAGGCTTCTTTGATGGCAAAGTAGGTGCCTTTTTCAAGTTCAGGTACAACCTTGTCAATTTTGGAAGTCACCAGCTTGATATCTTCTTTGATGAGTTTACGGATGGATGGGATGTCATGCCAGTCCCCTTCGATAGCGCAGGTGATGCTGGTGGATCCGTCAGGATCCTGTTCGGATTCCAGTTCTATAAACCGGTCCCCTACCTCTAGGTCCTGCACAGGGTATTTGGCTATATCAGAAAACGGAATTCTCCAGTTGTCCTCTTCCAGGCCTGTATTCACCAAAAAAATCTCAAGCCCCTTTTCGTGAAACCTATATACCACTACCCTTACCGAATCAAATACGTTCATACGTGTTGCTGTGCTTATATAAGGTCTAAATGTACGTTACAGAAACGATTATTTCTTCTTTTTGTTCGCTAACATCCTCATGACCAGTTCGTATAGGCCAAGAGTCAGGAAAATACGTTCTTCATCATCATCAAGTTTAGTCATCAGGTAAAATGCCCGTTGTACTTCGCTATGTGGGCGTAGGGGATTAAACAAATGACCAGCTTCCCTGTCAAGGATAACAATACTTAACAGATCAGCTGAGTAGGGCTTCACCCTCCCGAGCGCACTGCGCGATTTCAAGCCATACATGATGTTCTGAGCATCGATGATCGCCACCAGATTGCCGTTAAGAAAAACATCGATGTCCTTCTTTTTGATTCTATAGACAATCTCCAGTTCTCGGGTTCTGCAATAGAGGAGCCCTTCCCTTGTCCCTTTGACATAATCCATGTAGGCAAAGGTGACCATTGGCTCAACGTAGATGGACTGTATGGAACCAAGGATCATCCTATTCATTCCCCGCTTCTGAGTCTTGATATCCGCTTTGAGGGCCATCAATTCAAGTTCTTTCTCCTTTTCCCAGGGAATGATGTGATCGGCTATAGGCTTGGTGAGCTGTCGCATGATCGCCAGATCTTTGTTGATTCTTGTGGTACCGGGTGGTATGCCCAGGAGGGCCCTGAGAAAATCCTCTATCATAAACAGCGATAAAGTTAGAGAATTTTGATGTATATCAGTTTGTTCAATGCCATGAAGATCAGGGGTGCCAAGTTAGGATTATAAATCAAGTAGCTGCAAATGTTTCAGCCATTGACGGTCCATCAATTTCTCCTAAATCTCTGTCGACTAGAAAATTTCGATACTTTGGAAATAAACACTCAATATTGGAAACAAGCTAGTCCCTACATATAAGATCTCATCGTCGTATTCCGCTTCATCGTCTTTCTCAACCTCCGTATCGCTCTCTCTTTGATCTGGCGCACTCGCTCACGAGTCAGTTCAAGTTGTTCTCCAATTTCATCCAGCGTGAGCGGTTTCTCCCCCTTGAGACCAAAATAGAATGCAAGTACTTCCGCCTCGCGTGGTGCGAGGGAATTCAAACTATACATGATATCGAGCCGCAAGGATTCTTCCATAAGTTTCAGATCAGGCTGCATTTCCTCATCCGTCTCAATCATATCAAGGAGCGTAAAACTATCCTCGTCACTCGACACCGGTGCGTCAAAGGATATGTGCCTGTTGTTGCCCGGCATATTGTTGATGACATCCCGGATCGGCACATTGAGTAATTCGGCTAGCTCTTCGTGTGAAGGATCGCGCTCAAATTCCTGTACAAAGGAGACATAGGCTTCGTTGAGCCGGTTGTAAGACGTGGATTTGTTATGTGGCATCCGGACAATCCTGGAGTATTCTATAATCGCCTGGAGGACGCTCTGACGGATCCACCATACGGCATAGGAGATGAATTTAAATCCCTTTGTCTCATCAAATCGCTTGGCCGCTTTCATCAACCCGACATTCCCTTCATTGATAAGATCGCCAAGAGACAGCCCCTGGTTCTGATATTGTTTGGCCACTGACACGACAAACCTGAGATTGGCTTCGGTGAGTCGCTCAAGCGCAGCCTGATCCCCATTCCTGGCGAGACCAGCCAGCCTGGATTCTTCCTCAGGCGTCAGCATATCAATTTTACCTATATCCTGGAGATATTTTTCAAGCGCGAGACTTTCGCGGGCGGTGATCCGGTTAGCTATTTTTAATTGACGCATGGCAGGTGCCGGGATTTAAAGGTTTTAGATATAAAAGGTACAAATCAGGACATTAAAAAGTTCATTGTTAATCAGGTCTGGTTCATTTTTATCAATTTACACGCCTGCTTTTTCATATTATCTTCAATTCCCAACGTTAGTAGTGTATTGAAGGAAGCCAATTGTAACCATCAAAACGATTTTTTTTGACTTCTTTAGGTTAATAAATTCAAAATGCCATGAAAAGTTACATTTCATTAACAGTCTCCATCCTGTTTGTATTGGTCACTGAAAGGTGTGAACCTAAATCTGATCCGGGCTATGTGGCCAACGAAGTACATCTGAATAAACCCTTTACGGCTAAGATCGGCGAACAATGGTGCCTTACTCAATCAGACTGGAAAATGAAGTTTGACGCGATCATCGAAGACAGCCGGTGTAATGTGACCAATATTGATTGCGTCTGGGCTGGCAGATTTGTCATGGCTGTTACGATTGACAACGGAGATATCCTCAGCGACACTTTCTTTGCCGTCCACAACTGGCAGGATACAATCGCAAGCGGTCCCTATTCGATCTATCTCAATCTGGTCAAACCGGAGATCAGATCTACTACAGACCCCCTTGATCCGTCCGCCTACTCTTTTGAAATGGTGGTTAAATAATTCAATTGAATTAACTCCTTTGACTTACCCTTAACAAGGGATTAATTCCCATTTCTGATGCGACCACAGCCTCTTGTTTCACCCGGTCCGGACGAGGTAAAATTATACCCTTTCCTGGTTACGGGCCTATAGCTGATTTCTACCCCCTCTGCCCTTTCCCCTACTTGTGCTGAGCGGAGTCGAAGTATGCCCTTTACTCATTGCTCTTTGCAGTTTGCGCGCTTTGCCCTACGTCCCTTCTACCCTTTGCCCTCCCGCCGCACATCCTACGCATTTGGCGGAATCCTTGTACTGAGCGGAGCCGAAGTATTCGCTTCGCTACGATTTGCCCTTCGCCCTTTACCCTTCGCCCTTTACCCTTTACCCTTTACCCTTCGCCCTTCGCCCTTTACCCTTTACCCAAAAAAAAGGGCATCCGTTCAGGATGCCCTTTTTTAAAATTATCTTCTCGGTCCGCGATCACCGCCACCGCCACCTCGACGGTCACCTCCACCGCCACCGCCGCGACGATCTCCGCCGCCACCTCTGCGATCTCCGCCTCCGCCTCTGCGGTCACCACCTCTGTCGCCTCTATCTCTGTCACCAAAAGAAGACCTCTCTTCACGCGGAGGAGGTCCTTCTTCGCCATAACCATCTTCATACTCTCCGTTTTCATTTTTCTTCCGCTCAGGTTTTGGTAGCAATGATTTCCTTGACATGCGCATCTTTCCTGTTCGCTCCTCAACTTCCACCAACTGCACCTTGACCATATCCCCTTCCTTAAATACATCTTCGACATTGTCGATGCGGGAGTATGATATTTCTGATACGTGAAGCAAACCGCTCTTACCCATGAAATCAACAAACACACCATATGGCATGATCGTACGAACTACAGCATCAAACACGTCTCCTACTTTCGGAACATAAGTGATACCAACAATCCGCTGTCTTGCTGCTTCAAGTGAATCTTTATTGGCACTGGCGATATTGACAATACCTTTATCCCCAACTTCTTCGATATTGATGATGGTACCAGTTGAAGCCTGAATTTCCTGTATAACTTTTCCTCCAGGGCCGATAACAGCACCAATCTGACTTTTCTCAATGATGATTTCAAGGATTCGTGGAGCATGTGGCTTGAGATCTTCTCTGGCGACAGGAAGTATTTCATCCATTTTGGCAAGGATATGCAACCTTCCATCACGTGCCTGCAACAGTGCTTTCTCCAGCAACTCATAACTCAACCCATCAACCTTGATATCCATCTGGCAACCAACAATACCATCACGGGTCCCTGTGATTTTGAAATCCATGTCCCCGAGCGCATCTTCGTCTCCAAGTATATCCGACAATACAGCTGCTTTTCCACCTTCATTGATCAATCCCATCGCAATACCTGACACAGGTGCTTTGATCTGAATACCCCCATCCATCAATGCAAGCGAACCCGCACAAACAGTAGCCATCGATGATGAACCATTTGATTCAAGGATATCAGACACAAGCCTCAACGTGTAAGGCTGTCCTTCCGGAAATACTTTGCGTAGTGATCGGGCAGCGAGGTTAGCATGTCCTACTTCACGACGACCCGGGCCGCGTGATGGTTTCACTTCCCCTGTAGAAAAAGCAGGAAAATTATAGTGAAGGATAAATTTCTCATATCGGTAATCGAGCGCGTTGTCAAGCAATTGCTCATCATTCTTTGTCCCAAGCGTAAGACTTGTCAGTGACTGCGTCTCACCTCGTGTGAATAGCGCCGAACCGTGTGTTGTCGGGAGATAATCCACTTCAATCCAGATCGGTCTGACTTCATTTGTCTTGCGACCATCAATCCGCATGCCTGTATCAATGACAAAATTGCGGATAACATCCTTCTTTAGTTTTTCATAATACATGTCAAGCAATACAGCTTTTTCTTTCATGTATTCTTCGCCCTGCTCTTCGGTTAGTTTCGCTACCAACTCCTTCTTGACGGTATCAAATTTCTCCTTACGAACTGATTTCTCAAGTGCACCCTTTGCTATTTCAAGAATACGTTGACGGCTAAATTGGTCAATGACTTTTTTCAAATCATCATCAGAAGGCGCTTCTGGAAGCACTCTTTTCTGGGTAGCCTTTACACCTACTTTCTTAGCCAGATCCAACTGAGCCTGACATTGCACTTTGATAGCATCATGACCAATACGAATCGCTTCAATCAGATCATGCTCTGAACACTCATTTGCTTCACCCTCTACCATCATGATATCCTTGATGGTCGCTGCTATGATCACATCCAGATCTGCTGTTGCCAAAGCTTCGCGACCAGGATTGACAACAAACTGTCCATCGATACGTGCCACCCTCACTTCAGAGATAGGACCATCCCATGGAATATCAGACACTGCCAATGCTGTTGATGCGGCCAAAGCGGCCAAGGCATCCGGCATGATATCCTTATCAGCAGAGATCAGATTGATGATAATTTGTGTTTCATTCATGTATCCATCCGGAAACAAAGGGCGCACGGCTCGGTCTACCAGGCGGGAAATCAATATTTCGTAATCGGATAATCTGGTTTCCCTGCGGAAGAAATTCCCGGGAAC
>JAWXAW010000059.1:0-10708 GCA_034439675.1 Saprospiraceae bacterium
ACATGAAACCTGTTTTTTATGGAGTTGTCTAAAATCGGTTTTTATTCGGTTTAATGCGGACACAGCCTAAGGAGGATCAAATATGCTTTTTTTAATGTTGAGTATACGTATTGATATCAGCCGATTCGTTCTTAATGCGCTCTGCTTCTTGTTCAGAGAATCTTCAACTGGAGTTCTTTTGTATAAAGCGTTTTGGTTGCATTTGATCATCATCAGCATGCAGTCTTACAAGTTTCTGAGCAATCACATGAAGAATATATTCATTTTATTTATGGGTCAGACAATCGTGTTGTTGCAGCGACCACTTATTTATAATCAAATCTAACATACATGAAAGCCATCGTATACACAAAATATGGGCCGCCGGAAGTGGCCAGTCTGGTGGAGGTTCCAAAACCATCACCAAAAGACAATGAAATATTAGTCAAAGTCCATGCTTCTACCATCAACCGTACGGATGCCGGATTTCGTAGTGCTGAATATTTTATTTCTCGGTTCTGGAGTGGATTGTTTAAGCCTAAGTACCAAACATTAGGTTGTGAATTTGCAGGCGTGGTGGAGGATACCGGAAAGTTGGTGACCACCTTCAAACAGGGCGATAAAGTTTTCGGATTTAATGACAAAACCTTTGGCGGACACGGTGAGTATCTAACGATTACCGAAAACGCCGCCGTGACGATTATGCCCATGGGCTTAACTTTTAGTGAAGCTGCGCCGATTTGCGAGGGTGCTCATTATGCCCTAAATACGATCAAGGCATCCAAAATTTTAAAGGGACAGGATGTTATGGTCTATGGAGCAACAGGTGCCATCGGATCTGCTGCGGTCCAACTCCTGAAACACTTCGGAGCCGCAGTAACCGCTGTGTGTAATACTAAAAACGTAGATCTTGTAAAAGTCCTGGGTGCGGATACAGTGATCGATTACCAGACGGAGGATTTTACAAAGACAGCTACCAGGTTTCAATTCATCTTTGATGCCGTAGGTAAGAGTTCATTTGGACAATGCAAACCATTACTTCAGGAGAAGGGAGTTTACATATCCACTGAATTGGGAAAGCATGCAGAGAATATATTGTTTGCGCTGGTTACTCCATTTTTAGGTGGCAAGCGTGTTTTATTTCCCATTCCTGTCATTGACAAAGAGGAGGTCATCTTTTTAAAGGGACTTGTTGAAAGGGGAGAATTCAAACCAGTAATTGACAGGTTTTATTCCATGGATCAGATCGTGGAAGGATACCGTTATGTGGAGTCAGGCCAAAAAACCGGTAATGTTGTGCTTAAGATAATTGAATGATGACCCAAAAGACCATTTTGATCTG
Organism: Saprospiraceae bacterium; assembly: GCA_034439675.1. GTDB lineage: Bacteria > Bacteroidota > Bacteroidia > Chitinophagales > Saprospiraceae > Opimibacter. The sequence continues at coordinate 1,322 of JAWXAW010000059.1, forward strand.
TATGATGTATTGATGCAAAAACACATCAATTCCTCAATTGGCCTGCTCCTTGTTGGTATGACCTCCATTCTGGCCATTTTGGATTTCGCCATTTCGGCTGTCCATATTTCTCTCCCCACCATCTTCATCGGCGCTATACATAAAGGAGAACATCTCTTAATTACCGTTGAACGGATAGGTTTACTTGCAAGTTGGGGAAAAGGAGACCCGAGTACATATCAGGGCTATTTATATATTTTCAAAATTGAAAATCTCAGCTTTGTAAAGTCAGCCATCTGACAAAGGGAACCATCATCTTGACCTTATGGCTGGCAGATGGGTAGCAAACCAGCAGGCAGGACGTTTAAATTTCATCTTTAAAGATTTATAAATTCAAAATTACATATGCTGTATACTATCCATTCTATTATTATTCGGATGATCATGTCTTTAGTTGTGATAACGTCTTTATACATAGGTAACATCAATAGCCAGGAGAGCGGAGTAGCGATAAGTGTGGATGGTACACGGATATCCTACAGAATATTTGGAAAGGGTCAACCGCTCCTGATCATCAATGGCGGACCTGGGATGAATAGTGATGGCTTCGAAGGCCTTACAGTAAAGAAGCTCTCAATGCCTTTTCAAATTCGCGTGTGGTGTATATGGATCATTGTATCCACTATGGATGGTTGGATAATCCGGAGGTGTATTTTAAGGAGGTGTTAAGGTTTTTACTGTAGGGTCGTGTTGCACCCGACCGATACGTGGGGTCGGGTGCAACACGACCCCGACGAAATGATAATTTTTGCCTGACGTTTAAAACGTCTGAATTGATTTTGCCCTGGCCTTGTTTTTTTGATTTGTCATACACCTCCTTAGATCAAACTAAGCCCAACTTTGAAAAAGCATTTCGAACGGGTAGCATCTTGTGACCAAAAACTGTTCGAGCTGAACAGAAGCCTATTTCATTTGAAATCAAGCCTCTAGCGGTAATAGTCAATGAACAGAAATAGGGACTTGAAATGCGACAAAGCATACCAGGAAACCAAACAAATGCCACAACAAATAGGCGAGTTTTTTTGGTCACGCGCTTTTTGGTTCTTTTTTGCGGAAAAAAAGAACACGAATTCCCACGCCTCGTGCGAAACGAAATCTCAATTTATTTTTCACATATTTACACCTCAATATGTCCTATGCCCGAAAGCAATGAAAAGGAACTGTATTACGGTGACCTTCAAAAAACACAAATACTTACTGATCTCTTCGCTATAGCATATGAGCATCGCGACGATGCCTGGAAACAAAAGGTCATCGAACATCTCGCTGAAGCAAGTTTCCGTTGTGGGGATCCGCAAATGCTCACCGGGCCGGGAGGCTTTCCTTATTTTCAGTTATTGCTACCGGAATCTGGACAGGCATTCGAATGTTATGTGCTTAGTCACATGGTCGACGATTTTTTATTTCAACGCGGATGGGGTGTAGTGATCAATCTCAAAGGCAACCAACCTGACTGGTTGCTGACGTATGGAGAGGTGGTCAATTATAAACTCAGGAAGGAATTTTATACAGTACCTGAGGTGTCAGCATTGCCGCCAACAGGAGTGATTGAGCAGGATGAACAAGTATTAGTGGGTCAGCCATCGAATACACTGCTGCCACCACAAGCAAAGAATGCCTTGAGGCAATACCTGGAGTTTCATGGACATCATGGCGTTAAGATCGCATTGCTTACACGAATGACGTCACAAGGGCCGGTCCAACAACTAATCTTTAACCTGGCACCTGATCAGGTTGCGGATGAAGCAACCTATCAAGCATTTTTACAAAGCCTAGGGTGGTTTATGCCACAGCATTATGTGTTTGGCTCAATGGATGCAGATGTCATCAAAAGTCATCTGGAACCGTTATAGAGATTGCCTAAAAATATCCGGGAGTAACCGCTTACTTCGCAACCAATACCCTATATGTTTCAGTACCACTTGTGTTTTCAACACTCAGGAAATACATTCCATTAGATACCTGATCGAGCAGAAGGGATCCATCAAAATATCCTGCACGGATCGTCTTGCCATCGAGTCCGGTCAAACGATATGTTTCGTTTCCTTCGAGTTCTTTCCACACATATACAATGTCCTTTGTCGGATTAGGAAATAAATAATTTTTCGAAGAAGCAATATTTTGAGAAGCGGTACTAGTGATGCGCTGTAAAGTTGCAAGTGCGTCTAATTTTCCATGACCCCATCGCACATGCCCCTCTGGGCCTATTTGACCCGTCAGTCCATCATTGCGGGCGGAGGTGGTGATGATCTCTTTGACTTCGTGTGCGGACAGCGAGGGATCTGCTTCGAGCAATAAGGATACGACCCCAGTCACCATGGGTGCACTCATGCTCGTGCCGCTGATGCGCATCCACTCATATTCCTTGCCCTGGAATATCGTTTTTGCAGCGATTGTAAAATTGGCTGTAGAAAATGAATTTAAGGCTGAGCATATATTCTGACCAGGAGCAGAGATATCCGGTTTCATCACTTCATCCATCCTCGGTCCGTAGCTTGAAAAATTGGTTAGTTGAAAATTGGTTTCATGCGCTGCTGTGGTGATGACACTATTTGTCACTGCAGGGTGACCAATGCCATAGTTTTTATCACCTGACACATATCCCGCTCTTGGAGCAGTAAAACCATATCCCCAGTTGCCTATGCCATAGACCGTGAATCGCGTGTTCCAGAAATGAACAGTGCCTGACGGAGCTTCCGCGTATAGAATATTCTTCAAGGTGCCATTTTTGTTCTGGATATCCAAAGTCATTTGCGGGCGGCCATTAAGTGGATGGGCGGCATCCGTGGTGAGGTGATAAAAAATCGTGTCGGCTCCTGTCACCATAAATGTATCCACATAGGGTGCGGCAGTAGCGGTATTGAACAACTCACTTTGCACCACCAATTCATTTTGTTCGTTGAGTATCCTGAGCTGGGCTTTAAATGGATTGCCGGGTTCACCCCACATACCTACAGACTGTCCCCAGAGGTCAGGGTCAGTGTTGTAATTGAAACCCATGATACGTGTGCGGACAGAATCTTGGACAAAACTCTTTTTGAGATGAAAATTGATATCACCGTTGTTGCCAGCGCTGAACACAAAGATAACACCAAGATCACTGAAAGCATCTATGGCCTGTGACATGAGGGAGGTGCCATCAAGTGGAAACAATCTGTAGTTTCCCCAACTGTTGTTGATGACGAGTCGTTTACCGCTAGCCTGTGCAACATTGTACATCCATTGAAAGGCATCAATAGCACTGGTCACATCATTACGCATCTGGCTGAAGAGCAGATCGCTTTCAAATCCGATCCCCCGATAGATGGTGCCACCCCCGCTACCTGCTGCGATGCCGGCTACATGCGTACCATGATAATCAGTTAGAGGTGATAAGGTGTCATGTTGTGCTGTTGCCAGTTCATCAGGACTTGAGTACAGTGCGCCATGATTGAATCCATCAGGTGGTGTTCCTGTTTTCTTTACCTGGTCCCATGATGCCAGGATGCGTGAGTATTGAAGTGACGTATCATAAAACATAGGATGCGTGTAATCAAACCCCCAGTCTACCACACCGATCAGTACGTTTTTTCCGGTGAAAGGTTGTGGTAAATCGACACCTTGATGTACGAGGTTGGCACGTGTATCGATGATTGCGCCATCCAGCTCAGGGGCTATCTTTTCGGCTACCTCGAGATATTCGATGCCAGGATACGTGAAGCCTTCATGCAATGCGGACAGAGGCATACGCATGCTAACGATCGGGCCTATCTGTGCGCCTACATCATAGCCATCGCGTATAGCATCCGCGGTGCGGAAGGTGGAATTTACCTTGCAAAGCACGGCGATAGTATACTGACTATTGTGAATATAGACAGGATACAGGTCTATGACTTCTTTGGAAAGGAGGCTGCGGTTGGCATTGAGATCATGCTGGATCATCCGGATAGCAGCTTTTGTCTGTGCAGGCATAGTGGCTGGCTGTGCTGTGATCAGGGAGGCGCAAGCCAGGAAGAGGTAGAGACAGATCGTTTTTTTCATATAGTGACCAAGCTTTAGGTAGCAAGATAAGCAGAATAGGGTATTTTGAAATCTGGGGGGAAAGGGTTAACTTGGTTAAGTGATGAGTTAGCAGTTAGTAACTAGAAGTTAGAAGTGATATCCTAATGAGGATTCTTATCATATGCCGTTGGATGGCGTTCTCGCCGCCAACTGCTGAATCCGTGCAATCCGTGAAATCGGCGTAATCTGTGATTCAGACAAGAAAGGCTACGCCCAGGCAATTGTAGTGTTTGTAAATTGTAATAATTAAATCACACATGATGAACTATACAAGATTATATACCATGCTGATGTTGATGACATGCATCAGCGCATCAATGACAGGACAAGCATCTACTGGATTTCGAATCGTTGGGTATTTCAGTGGCCCGACAGCGTCAGTAGATAGTTTTGAGATCTATAAACTGACCCATCTTATTTTTTGTTTCGGTCACCTGAAAGGCAACAGGTTGTCGATCGGTTCGGCTGAGGATAGTGCAACCATCAGGAGTATGGTGTTGCAGAAGTACAGTAATCCGGAATTGAAAGTGATGCTCTCCCTTGGTGGCTGGGGAGGTTGTGCGACCTGTTCGGATGTATTCAGTACGTCGGTTGGTCGTCAGGAATTTGCACAATCGGTAAGCGAGCTTTCCATGTATTTTAAGACAGATGGAATAGATCTTGATTGGGAGTACCCATCCATCGCTGGTTTTCCGGGACATACCTTCAGCCCTGAAGACAAAGAAAATTTCACTGCCCTGTTGAAAGAACTTCGAATGGTCAACGGGGAAGACTTTGAAATAAGTTTTGCTGCAGGTGGATTTACAACATATATCCAGGCTGCTGTGGATTGGAAGGAAGTGGTGAAGTATACTGATTTTATCAACATCATGACGTATGACCTGGTCCATGGCTTTAGTAAAGTGAGTGGGCATCACACGCCATTGTATGCCACACCTCAGCAGGTGGAATCAACAGATCATGCTGTGCAATTGTTATTGGCGGAGGGTGTCCCTGCGGATCAACTGGTTATCGGCGCTGCGTTTTACGGCCGGTTTTTCAGCATCGATGAAGGAAATCCGGTAGATCTTTATATGCCTGGTAAGTTTTCACATGGCTTCTCCTATCGTAACAGCAGTGATTCACTTTCGGTGAGCAATGGCTTTCAACGGCGGTGGGATAGTGTGGCATTGGCTCCTTATGCGATCCATGAGCAGCGACGGTTAGTAGCGACATATGATGACCGGTTGTCCGTGGCGCTGAAGATGGAATATGCAAAAGGGCATAAGTTGGGGGGCATCATGTTCTGGCAACTCATGGATGATAAACTGCGTGGCGGTTTGCTGGAGACGATTGCGAGGAACAAGTAGGGTTAGTTTGTAAGTACAGTTAGATCGGCACAGATCGCACAGGCACAGATCTACAGATAACTCACCCCCGCCCCCTCTCTTATAGCTCCGCTTCTAGGAAATGTGGGAATTATATAACCCTACAATAAAATTATGTAACACTATACGCAGAAAAGAACCACATTTTTGCAGTGGAGCAACCTTCGATTATCAATTGATGATTGGGGAATAGGAAAAGGGAATAAAAATGTCTTTTACACAATTTTGAGCAATTGAAATCAGTACAAATAATATTGAAGTTGCCAAATAGCAATTAAAAACAATACCATCATGAATAACATTTTCAGAGGACTTATTGCAGGCTATGGCGCACATAAACTCGGAGGTGGATGTTTAGGCACCATTGCAGTATTTGTTATCATCTGGCTCGTATTAGGTCAATGCAATTGAAAAGTGGAGTAGAGGCATACGTTTCCTTTATTCAAAACTTCTTTGATCCTATCCTTTCAAGGTTGAGATAGTATGAAATCATATTTAAAACGATATTATGAGCGAAACTAAAAATTTGCAGAACAAAGAAGCCATTGAAAAATTGAAGGACTTAGTGGGCGAAATTAATATTTGCCTTTTCTGCACCAATTTAAAAACAGACGATGGCTCCACCTGCAGGCCAATGGCTGCACAAAAAGTTTGCGACCAGGGCAATATATGGTTCTTTAGTCAAAAGAATAGTGATAAAAATAGAGACATAGCACAAAACAAAAATGTGCAATTGTTCTTTGCTCATCCGGGTAAGAGCAGTTACGTAGTTGTAAACGGTGAAGCTGAAATCATTTTTGACCAGGCTAAAACGGAAGAACTTTGGAATCCATTAGTTAAAACATGGTTTGAAAAAGGAAAAGATGACCCTGATATTTCTATCATCAAAGTCACTCCTACAACAGCCTATTACTGGGATACGGATGGAAACCAAATGATCAACTTCTTGAAAATGGTGGCGTCCGTTGCAACAGGGTCAAATTTTATTTCAGGCCAGGAAGGTGCATTATCTGTTTAAAAAAGAAGTGAATTCCAATGATTTTAGTATTGGTTTGCTGACCATTATCTACCTGAATATTTGATGGTTTGGACAATCCAATGAATGAAGATGCGTAACACCCGGTTGGGGGAATTGCAGAAGCCACTCAGCGAAAGTCCCCCTTCCTTTTTACCCCTGATCGATAAGAAAAGCAAGACTATGTACTTGTGAAGAGAAGAATGCAAGTTTTATTTAATCTATATAACATTTTAATCCACATACTATGAAAACTGAACAAACTATTGACGTGCTAAATACACTTGTCACCATCAACAATGACCGCATCGAAGGTTATGAAACTGCTTCTAATGAAACAGAGGAGCAAGATTTAAAATCAATATTTGCACGGTTTGCGCAAACCAGCCATGCTTGCAGACAAGCATTGGCACATGAAGTCACCAGGTTAGGGGGCACGCCTTCCGAAGGAACAAGGACATCAGGAAAGATTTTCCGAGTATGGATGGACGTAAAAGCTGCTGTCACGGGTAAAGACCGTAAAGGAATCCTCAACTCCTGCGAGTATGGTGAAGACATGGCTGTGGATACCTATGATACAGTACTGAAGGAAAACCAAGATGACATCACAAGTGAACAACAAACCATGCTTCTGGATCAGCGTGAACTAATAAAGGCTGATCACGACGAAGTTAAAGCAATGCGCGATGTGTTAGCTAACGCCTAAAGCATTGAATACTATCCATTATTTATTCAGGAAAGTATCTGACGCGGAAGCACCTCTTGACACCAGGAGCACAAGATAAGCTTCTTTACAATGGCTCACAGCCATATTGTTTGCTGTTCACTATTCGCTTTTTGTGCGCTTAAAAGTTATACTATTCTTCTACGTTGAGGACAATGAAGGCAGAATGTTGGTATTTATTGATCCTCAGCTTCCACCGGTGATTCAACATTTATAGCCTTTAAGCTGATTAGAAAATCGTAAAGATGTTTGTTGAATTCATAGGGTTGCTCAAGATTGGATACATGGCCGGCTTGATCAATAATGCGAAGGACAGATCCTTTGATGCTTTTGTGCATCAATTCTGATTGTGCTAAAGGAGTTACAGCATCTTCTCTTCCACATATAATCAGCGTGGGTGTAGCGATCTCGTCTAACGTAGAACAACTTTCTGTGCGTTCAGCCAGAGCGGTTAATCCCATGGTGATGATGTGTTGAGAGTTGGCAAACACAACATCCCTGACCTTTCCAACTATTTCTTTTTTCTGGATTAAGGAGTCTTTGTGAAAGACGCTTTTTACAAATCCTTCGTTGAAACCGCCTGGGCCATTAGTATTTATTTCATCAATTGTCTTATAGCGTTTTGCTTTCACTTCAGGTGTGTCTGCTATGCACTGAGTGTCACATAGGATCAAAGCCTCAAAGCGGTCAGGGTTCCTTTTTTGCGCATTTAAGGCAATGAAACCGCCCATAGACAAACCGCATATGATAGCGCTGTCAATGTTTAATTTGTCCATGAAGGCTATCAAGTCATCCGCAAACAAATCAATAGTGAGGGAAGATTCTTCATCACCCGACGCACCAAATCCCCTGATATCGCAGGCAATGAGTCTATAGTAGGATTTCAAAAAGTCAAGTTGCCCTCGCCACATCGATTTGTCGAACGGATAGCCATGCAAGAAGATGACCGGAATATTTCCGGTTCCAACATCATCATAGGATAGATGAAAACCATTGACAGGTGTTGTTAGATTGAAGCCTTTAATTTCAGATTCCATAATAGGTTTGATTAAAATATTTCTTCAGTAATTTTCTATGGATCAGCACCCAAATGCAGTAATTGAACTTCTACATCTTCTATCATGGGTGGTGTGCCACACACTTAAAATTGCTCGTTAAAATCATCTATATTTGCTATGAAATGGAGTACAAGGTCAATATAGACAGGATCAATTTCATAGTTTTTATATATACTACGAAGGTGATGTTGTTTCATAACTTGCCCTTTACAGAATTAAAGGTTTAAATTGCATGATTCACACATCCTGGATTATATATCACCAAGATATAGCTGATCTTCAAAAGCCTGGCCAGGAAGTTTTGCGACAGGGACTTCGCTCAGGATATGATTATAGTTTTGGAGTTGGGCAACCAGCCGCAAATGGGAAATTCCAGATTTATCCGTGCAATAGGTTAGCATGAGGAGGCGTTTCTCGCTTCTTTGCCGCAAAGACAAAATTGCTGGATTGAAAGCGTAAATTTGAATCTTTAATATCGTATAGTATAAATCACATCCTTTGAAATGACATCAAAGATTTCAGTAGAGACCATATACCATTGCTCCCTGGAGCGAGCCTTTAAGACCCCGATGCTTTGTAATGTGGCCAAAGTGCATACAGGATTTGGTATAATGCCTCGAGTCACTCATTGCACAGACGATGAAAACTGGGGTAAACCTGGGTATAGCAAAAAAGTATTCGTAGCAAAATCAATTCCTCAAAAAGGAGGTTGGGCTTCAATGGACAAGGTGATTGAACGAATAGAAAATGCCTATTGGAAAATCGAAGTAAGTGATTTTCAATCCTGGATGCTGGGCTTTTCAAAGTTCACTGGCGAATGGCGGACGACCGAACTGGAACCAGAAAAAATACGGGTCCAATACACCTATACATTACATTCGGACATTACCTTGCTTTATCCATTAAACTGGCTGTTTGCCAAAACCTTCTGGAAAACCTATATGAAAAGAGTGCTCGAAAACGTTAGAAAAATGACGATCAACCAGGAGCCCTATTTGTATCAATAGACATGCCTTGCCTGAGCATACCTCTGCAAAATTTCTAAGAAATTTCTGTCCCCTAAAGGGACTAAGCAATTTCGGTAGGCCATAAACACATAAGCAAATTAACAAATTAGCAAATAAACAAATAAACAAATAAACA
>JAWXAW010000060.1:0-5435 GCA_034439675.1 Saprospiraceae bacterium
CAACGAAGCTGACAACCTATGAAAAAACAACTCCATGACATCAAGGCACCGATCGCGTCGGAGTTGGAGGAATTTGAAAAGCATTTCAGGGATTCGGTGCGAAGCCGTGTGGCACTGCTTGACAAGATCATGCACTATATCGTGCATCGTAAGGGAAAGCAGATGCGACCGATCTTTGTGCTCTTATCTGCCAGAATGTGTGGCGAGATAACACCAAAATCATATACCGCAGCATCCCTTGTGGAGTTGCTTCACACGGCCACGCTGGTGCATGATGATGTGGTGGATGATGCACATGAGCGCAGGGGTATGTTCAGTATCAATGCGCTGTGGAAAAATAAAATTGCGGTATTGGTCGGAGACTATCTATTATCACGTGGATTGTTGGTAGCACTGGACAACGGTGCTTATGATATACTGCAGATCATGTCCCGCGCGGTGCGGGATATGAGTGAAGGTGAATTGTTACAAATTGAAAAAGCCAGAAGGCTTGACATCACGGAAGAAGTTTACTTTGATATCATCCGTAAAAAAACAGCATCGTTGATTGCTGCTTCCTGTGCTGCAGGTGCGGCTTCCGTGACAGAGGACAAAGAAATGATTGAGCGATTTTACAACTTTGGTGAGACGATCGGCATTGCCTTTCAGATCAAAGATGACCTCTTCGATTATGGCGATGCGGATGTTGGAAAACCTCGGGCGATCGATATCGCAGAAAAGAAAATGACACTCCCACTCATCTACACCTTGCAAAATGTAGACTCATCCAAAAGAAAAGAACTGATCCGTACCGTTGAAAAATACAACAAGGACAAAACCAAGGTGCGCGAATTGATCAAACAAGTCCATCAAAGTGGTGGCATCCGGTATGCAGAAAAGGTGATGGAAGAGTACGTACAAAAAGCCCTTGCGCTGGTAGATGAAATTCCTTCCTCTGCCGCGACGACGTCAATGAAGGAATTGATTGGATACGTCATCGACCGGAAGGTCTAAGAGAATAAGAAGGCAGAGGCGAAGGCAGAGGCGGAGGCGAGGCGAGGCGGAGGATTAGATGCCAGACTCGCAGATTTCAGACTCGTGATGTGGATCATAGGCTTGCCGGCTCTGCCGGTTTACCTCAATAACGTGATATTCCCCATCATCACTTTACGATCTCCGGTGGCTACATGTTTCAGTATCAATTGATATACAAACGCTCCAGACTGACATTCCTTTCCATCCCTGCTTCCATCCCATGTTACATCTTTTGTTGATTGATGGACCATGTTGCCCCATCGGTCGTAGATGCGCAGGACCTCAAGTTCATAGCTCTCGCTGATGGATGGAGTCCATACATCATTGCCACCGATGCTGTTTGGGCTGAAAATATTGGGGAGATATATTCCTTGTGCTTTTTCTACGAATACCCGGAGTAGATGTATATCTGGACATCCGTTTTCATCCACAAAAGTAATCTCGTATTGTAAGTCATGATCACCATAGACCTCTATGGCGCCGCCGGTCAATCGGATGTAGGTGGCAGGATTAAAAAGGATGTCTGATATAGCGACGTTGTTTTGCTCCAGGTACGCCACTACCTCCCACAATCCATGAATAATTGTAGTTTGGGTATCCATGGCAATGGATAATAATGGCTGATCAATAAGCGTGACTTGCGTTTTAGTTATACAGCCATCAATGGATATTGCCGTAATCTCATACAAGCCTGTTGAAAGGGATCCAAGGGTCGGGGCACTCATGGAAGCTCCATTGATGAGGATTGATTCGTTAAGTCCAAACTCAATGGGGTCAATGGATATCTCTCCATTGGGTAGACCACATACCGGATCGAGGATGTCTATAGTAGGAATCCAAACCTGACCTTCAACTATGATCAGGCTATCAGCATACGTGCAGCCTCCAGATGTCTCCAGGGCTACCCAATAGGTTCCGGGCAGGGTGAGTTCTCTTACTACATCCTTACTACCATCATCCCAAAGGATACTTTGTGCCGGTTGGGTGACAGTTATTTCAAGGGTATCACCTGTGCACAGGATCTGATTTAAACCTAACAAATCAACAGGAACGGCAGCATCACGATGGACAGTCACCAAAGCTGTGTCATTGCCGCAAACAGGATCAAGGATCACATATTGGTACGAAGGCGCTACATCTATGGTCGAATTGAATACCTGGCCACCTTGTATGAGCGATGGAGTCCAATAACCTCCGGGCTGTCCGCCGGTCAAAGCCGACATATCCTGTATCAACGTATCGGTGCAGATGAGCAAGGTAATATCATGACCTGCAAATACAAGTTCACTGATCTGAATGCTTGCTGTAATCTTTACGCCTTCCTTAATAGAATTAAAACCTTGTAGGATAATCCTGCGCTCTCCCGGAGTGCGCTGCACGCCTGTATGTTGATAGCGAATCGCGAGTATTGCCTTCTGAAAGATACTGTCCATTGGATTGGTAGATGTCAGAACATAGGTACTATCGTTTCGTTGTGCAAATGTGATGCCCGTTGGTCCACCAGATAATATTAAATGTTCATCCCCTACCTCTTTTATGTTTGAAATAATCAACACAATACTATCCAGGGGAGCTGAAGTATGAATATATACATCGGGATCACAAATCGGCGCTACCAGCATAGTACAATAGTCTGTGGAGTCAAGGTAATCATATGGGTATACGCCGGTGCTATTGTCCCGATCCAGATCGATGAGCAAATCGCACTCCGGATCGGAGGAAAGGAATTCGAGGGGGGAGGTGAGATTGGTGTTGGCTACTTTATCTCCCATCCAATAATTACATATGGGTGATAAAATATTATTCTCTAAATCAAAAGAAGAAATATACATCATGGTATCGGGACCTATCATCCTAAAAACTTCGGTTGAGTAGCCCATATGCGTAGCATAGGTGACAATGGAATCGCAACTTATAGAATAACTTGTAAGCCCCCAAATGTGCTTATCCATAATCAACGTGTCCAATAAAATAAAATCCGCAGAATAAACTCGTATATATGGCTTGTCATTATCAATTAGATAGATTTTGTCTGGCGTAAAATGAACTTCCCAAAATTTATGATTAATATCAGTATACAACACGGCTTCAAAAGTAGGGATGGCCGGATTTGCAATTCTAGATATTGTGGGAATAATCTCATTCGTTATTAAATCACGTTGCTGAAGCCTGACATATAATCTTCCAAGGTGGTCAATATTGGCTGCCCCGATTACTTTCCATCCGGGAGGTAATTCAATGTCATACACTAATACATATTGACATAATTCGATATTGACATCATATATTCTAAGATATTGTACTAGGTCAGGCGTATTAGTTGTTGTAACAAACCATAATCTACCATTTGGATGATAGGCATAACCTATATTAGTCTGACCTCCCGAAATATGTAGTCGATAATCGCAAGCGAAAGCAACATTGCAAAGAGCATCGGCATGCCATGTGCTACGTTGCCCGTAAATAGTTATTTCTTGCGCACTAAGGTTTTTTAAGGCTATCAATAGAGTTAGGGCTAAATAATATGTCTTCATTTGTCCTGGTTTTAGAATGTTCAAAAGTATCAAGGAAGCCTTTTAAAAGCAGGCTTCCTTGATATCCAATTTTAAAAATTCGTCCATTTAACAATAGATGACTGAACCTTACCCTCCACGATACACACATACATCCCTGCCAAAAGGTTAGTAGGTAACTCTTGAATATTCTGACCTCGACTGATCGTCAAATATTCATCATGTACTATTTGGCCTTGATAATTCATTACTTTCAGAAGCACTTGTTGATCTATTGGACTTTCCAGCATCAGCTCAGCAGAATTTCCAAAAGATCGAACTTCAGCATATAAGTTTCCGGGTAAAATATCCAAAAATTCGATAGTAATCTGAGGTTCAAGTATTTCCTCGTTTGCTCCCATCACTATTACTGATCTCGAAGGTAACCAGGTAATTGACTTACTTAAATCAGTTATATCATGTAGTGCTTTCAACTTCAACTCCACCAACTTTCCTCTTGGAATGGTTAATGCCTTTAAGTCTCTTGAATAGTCTGAGAATACCAGACTTCCCTTTTCAGGGTTCCGATGCCATCGAGGTGAATATTGATCTGTAAATTCAATTTCTTGTAATTCATAATCCTTGCCTGCAAAATATAGAGGAATTTCAAGAGCATGAATATATTCATCATTGTCAAACATTACTCCTATAGTAATAACGGATCCTGACCTGACTTTTTTTACTGAAGTTGAACCTGAGGATCTTGTCGAAATATCTCCTCCGGTCAGATAGGTCCCGGATCCACAAACCCATGAATTGAAACTACCTACGGACATGCCATTTCCCATAATGTCTCCTACTTTGGTGGATCGAAAGGTAAAATACTTATCATTATCACCCGTGATCTGATTTGTAGACAAGTGTGGCAAAATGATACCCTCATCGCCAGGCCAATTATAATCGATCACAAACTCGTATGGTTCATCTTCAAAACGCTCTTCAGCCTCCTCCACTTCATCTTTATGAACCCACTCCCATGATTTTCGTTCCAAATCATCTCTGTAATAAAGGATCAGATCCTGAATCATATCGATATCGTCTTCATCAACATCATTGTCATAATCTGCATCTGCCGAAATATAGCGAAACGGAAAGTCCTCAGTCGGCGTTCTGTCTTCGAAAATTAGAGTGTCCAATAAATGGGCATTTATGGCGTATAGATCCAATACATTAACGCCATTCCTATAATCGGCAGCATTATTTACTGAATATGGGCGTATTTTCAAAGTATTGTTATATCCTGTAATATTTGGATCAGACAATGGCATTTCCTCTGTTGAGTAAACCTCATATGGACATTCATCCGTTACTGGATCTACAGGTACATACCAGGAATCCAATTCTGAAATAACATAATTTTCAATTTGAAAGTAGTGATTTTCTACACCATACCCTTGATTACGCCATAGACTTTCACCATAAATGGTATAGTTTTCAACTTGCCCAAAACTAAATGTGGACATTGACGTAATTGTTAGTGTTAAAGCAAATAATATTTGCCCCCCCCCTATTGTAAATAGAATTAAATTTCGTTTTCATGATAAATTAATTTTAAAAATGGTTTTTTACGATCAGGTTTTTGGTCTGAATAGTTCAGACATGCAGTAGGTTCATTTTTCTTCCTTTGCTCCGGGGCAAAAGGATTAGTGGTTCAGATGTTCGTCCCTCAAATACTAATAATTCCTTGCGCATAGAAAAATTGGCTTTTGAGGCTAGTGCTACCCGCATACCAGGAGATGTATTAGGGTCGGTTGGTACAAACGTTTGGGGTAAAAACTTGATTAAATATACTAGTTTCTACAAACCTATTCAATCCCTGAATAAAATAAATATTAACAGGGCAGGTCGCGATCATGAAAAATGTAGGGG
>JAWXAW010000061.1:0-7015 GCA_034439675.1 Saprospiraceae bacterium
CTCCCGGAGAGCGAGACAACCTGCATAGTGCATTTATATACCATTGATGGCGTCCAAGTGCAGCGTCAGGAGGTCACCCAGGGCGATGCGCTTTATCTGAATCGCTCTGAGTATACGCAAGGATTCTATTTTTGGAAGGTGACCACGACCTCCGGCCATGTCATCGATAGCGGCAAGGTATTTATTATCCAATAGATGAATTCACATACTTCATACGGCTTTGCAACAGCAATAGTATACTAAAGGCTTCAATACCTGTGCGGTAAAGTCCATACAAAATCCCCTTTCTTTTCATGTAGACATAGTTTCCCACTTTCCCTATCTTAAGCCCGATAACCGAGGAGTGCTTTTGCCTCCTTGTATGACAAGATAGACTAGTATACTATGATGATCTCTTTCTTACGCCAAGGCAGCTTACTGTCCCTGCTCATTTTTGCCCTGATTTCATGCCAGCCATCGAAACAACTGCAGGCCCAGCAAGACGATGACTATTCGATACAGATCGATAGTGTCCTCAGTCTAATGACCCTCGATGAGAAGATCGGCCAGATGACCCTCTACACCACCGACTGGGAATCTACCGGCCCGACTATCCGCAAAGGCTATCAGGATGATATCCGCAAAGGAACCTGCGGGGCATTGTTCAATAGCCATACTGTAGCCTTTACCCGCCTACTGCAGGATATAGCAGTCAAGGAGAGCCGGCTGGGTATACCCTTGTTATTCGGATACGATGTGATCCATGGGTACAAGACCATTTTTCCGGTCCCACTTGGAGAATCCTGCAGCTGGGATCTCGCTGCCATGGAGCAATCCGCTTCTATCGCTGCTGCCGAAGCAGCAGCAGCAGGATTGCATTGGACATTTGCTCCTATGGTCGATATCTCACGAGAGCCACGCTGGGGACGCGTGATGGAAGGCGCAGGTGAAGATCCATACCTGGGTTCCCTGATAGCCCGCGCGAGGGTGCATGGATTTCAAGGTGATCATTTTAATGGAACAGATAAAATACTAGCATGTATCAAGCACTTTGCAGGGTATGGTGCCCCCATAGCAGGACGGGACTACAACACTGTAGATATGAGTGAGCGCACTTTTAGAGATATCTATTTTCCACCTTATAAAGCAGGTATTGAAGCTGGAGCGAGGACGATCATGACTTCTTTCAATGATCTGGATGGTATCCCATCAACCGGAAACAAATGGCTACTCGACGATATCCTGCGGAAGGAACTTGGTTTTACTGGATTTGTCGTGACAGATTATACAAGTATTAATGAAATGGTCGCTCATGGTTATGCTACGGATGAAGCGCATGCCGGTGAGCTGGCCGCCAATGCAACGGTAGATATGGATATGCAGGGCGCTGTCTTCCAGCGATTTCTCAAAGAATCTATTGCGGATGGAAAAGTGAGCGAAAAATTAGTTGACGATGCTGTACGCAGAATCCTTCGTATCAAATTTGAACTAGGACTGTTTAAAGACCCGTACAAGTTTTCCAACGAACAACGCGAAAAAGAAGTTGTCTTTTCTACAGCAAACCTCGAAGCGGCCAGAGATATAGCACGCAAATCAATCGTATTGCTGAAGAATGAAGGCAATGTCCTACCCATCACCAAAGGAAAAAAAATCGCACTGGTAGGGCCACTCGCCGCAGACCGTAACAACCTGATAGGCGAATGGCGTGGCGCTGGTGATGGCACTAAAAGTGTCAGCGTACTAGATGCTTTTCAAGAGCGGGCCACAAAAGATGGATTTACTTTCACCCATGCCATGGGATGCGAAATCACCGGGGAGAGTACATCCGGTTTTGCAGAAGCTGTTCGCAACGCTCAAGCTGCTGATATCGTCATCGTAGTGGTAGGAGAAAGTTGGAAGATGAGCGGTGAAGCTAAATCCCGTGCTGATATATCAATACCCGGAGTGCAGGAGCAATTGGTTAAAGAACTCGTGGCCACCGGCAAGCCCGTGGTAGTGGTATTGATGAATGGCAGACCGTTGGCGATTCCATGGATTGCTCAACATGCTACTGCTATCGTAGAAGCCTGGCTGCCCGGTACCATGGGTGGACCCGCTGTGAGTGATGTCCTGTTTGGCGATTATAATCCTTCCGCTAAACTCACTATGACCTTCCCAAGACATGTAGGTCAGGTGCCTATATTCTATAACGAAAAGAATACCGGCCGCCCGTTTGATCCCAACAATGGATATACGTCAAAGTACCTGGATATGCCTAACACGCCGCAGTATCCATTTGGATTTGGGTTGAGCTATACCACATTTACTTATGACTCGATGGTCGTCTCCGGAAAGAATTTCAGCTTTAGTGATACCATCAACGTCTCTGTCAACATTACCAATACCGGGGCTTTGACAGGCGAAGAAATAGTGCAGCTCTATGTGCGTGACCTGGTCGGGAGTGTGACAAGGCCTGTAAAAGAACTCAAAGGATTTGAGAAAATTAAACTGGCCCCTGGGGAGCGTAAAAGCGTTACATTTAAGATAACCAGTGCAGACCTGGCATTTCATACAGCAGATATGACCTTCAAGGCAGAGCCCGGACTCTTTTGGATGATGGTGGGTCCTGATTCTGAACGATTACAGAAAAAAGAAATCCGGTTGGTGAAATAAATTCCGATGACCAGGTTGTAATCCATGTTATTATTTTACACGTAAAAAGATCCAGATGCAAATGAAAACGTTACGAATACTATTCTATTCGCTGTTGTGGCTTCCTTTTACCTCCATCGCTCAGACCACGGTGACAGGAATGGTGCTGGATGCCAATTCCAACGAGCCACTGATCGGCGTCACCATCCTTGAGGCACAGACAGATCATGGTACACTCACTGACCTTGATGGTCGTTTTGTTTTTGCAGTGACCAGTGCTGATCCTACGTTGATATTCAGATATACGGGCTACACCACTGTTGAAGTAAAACTCGATGGCCGTGATCAACTTGAAATCCGGATGGCTGAAGAGGCTACCTTGTTTGACCAAATTGTAGTGGTAGGTTATGGTACGCAGAAAAAGAGTGACCTGACGGGTGCTGTGTCCTCTGTGAAAGGTAAGGACCTCGCAAGAATCCCGACATCCAATGTCGAACAAGCACTGCAAGGAAAAGTATCCGGTGTGTATGTAGCACCATCGTCTGGATCACCTGGAGCCGGAGCAGTCATTCGAATACGTGGAACAGGAACGCTCAACAATGCCAATCCACTCTATGTCATCGATGGGATGATCACCTATGATGCGTCGAATGTCAATCCGGAAGATGTAGAAAGTATTGAAGTACTAAAAGACGCTTCAGCAGCAGCCATATATGGAAGTCGTGGCGCCAATGGGGTCATACTCATCACCACCAAGGGTGGAAAAACGAGAGACAAAGCCTCCATCACTGCCTCCGCCTATTATGGGGTGCAACAAATCACCAATTATATTGATGTACTCAATGCATCGGAGTTTGCCTCGGCATACAATGATCTCCCATCACTCGACTATTTTCCAAATCCGGATTCCCTGGGCGTAGGCACAAACTACCAGGATGAAATCTTCAGAAACGCACCGATCTCCAATTTTACCCTTTCAGCTAATGGTGGTTCCGAACAATATCAATACAATTTCAGTGGTAATTATTTCTCCCAGGATGGCATCATCGAAAATTCGCATTACGACAGACTCACCTTTCGGATCAATGGGGAATTCAAACTGAATACATATATGTCGATCGGCCACAACGTTTCTTATTCTGCGATCAGAGAAGATGTTGCGCCCGGCGTAGTCAACACTGCTTACCGGATGCCACCGACATTAACACCGCGGGATTCTACAGGCGATTTTACAGACCCGACTTTTTTTGGCCTTCCAGTGGCTAATCCATCCGCTGACTTATTTTACAAAAGCAATAATCACAACAATGCTTCCAGACTTTTTGGAAACATGTATGCAGATATTCACTTCCTTAAAAATTTTACGTTCAGAAGTAATTTTGGATTTGATAAAGGCAATCGTGCCTCTCAATATTTCGAACCCGTATTTGAAGTCAGTGCATCCCAACTCAATAAAAACGATCGACTGAGTGTGGGTACCAGTTCCAACAATGACTGGATCTGGGAACAAACAGTCACCTATGACCGTACATGGAAGGCGCATCATATCACTGCCCTGGCCGGATATACAGCCGAAGAGCGTGAGAATACTTCGCTCGGAGGCAGCCGTGAAAACTTTCCCGGATCGGCACAAGAACTATTGTACTTATCAGCGGGGAACGATACAACACAGATGAATTACCAGGGAGCCTCTGATGAAGCCCTCACCTCTAATCTATTCAGGGTCAACTATACCTTTAAAAGTAAATACCTGCTGACCGCAAGTTTGCGCATAGATCGATCTAGTCGATTTACCAAAGCTAACCGTACAGGCACATTTCCATCTGCCAGTGTAGGTTGGAATATGACCGATGAGCCCTTTGTGCAGGATTTGAATTTTCTTGATCGTTTGAAAGTCAGGGCTAGCTATGGAGAGCTCGGTAATCAAGCCGCCTCTTCCAGGTATCCTTCCACTGGAGCAGTGACTAGCGGCTTGTATGGTGTCTTTGGGGCTAGTGAAAGTTTGAACCAGGGTGCTACGCTGATATCTCTCTCCAATGCAGACCTGCAATGGGAAACTTCAAGACAAGCGGACATTGGCGTGGAGGTGGGATTTTTTGATGGGAGACTGGCAGTAGAAGTAGATTGGTACAACCGTAATACGTTTGACATCATTGCGGCAGTGCCGATTCCTGATTATGTTGGGTCACAGGATGATCCTGTAGTCAATACAGCCCAGATCCGCAACCAGGGTTGGGATATCAGCGCCAATTGGAGAGAGGGAGGCACGGTAGCTTATAATTTTGGCGTTATCGTTTCACCGGTCACCAATACAGTTGAGAAACTTGCCAATGGTCGCAATGAAATATTCGCAGCCAATATCAATGGTGAGTTTGCTTCACACACAGTGGTCGGATTGCCTATTGGTGGATTTTATGGTTATAAGGTCGCTGGTATCTTTCAAAGTGAAGAAGAGTTGGATATGAGTCCAAAATTCGGAGATGAAAAAATCGGCGACATTCGATTTGCAGATACCAATCTCGATGGAATCCTCAATGGGGATGATCGCACGTATCTCGGTAGTCCGATACCCAAACTCACCTATAGCTTCACAGCTGGTGTCGAATGGAATGGCTTTGACCTTAATGCAGACGTTCTCGGCGTAAGTGGATATAGTGTATTCAATGCCAAAGAAACATTACGTGTGGGGGTATACAATTGGGAGAGCCATGTGATAGATCGTTGGACACCTGATAATCCTTCCCAGACAGAGCCGCGCCTGATCAATGGAGGACATAACTATAGAGTAAGTGACAGGTTTATTCAAGACGGAGACTTTATCCGGTTGCGAAATCTTAGTCTTGGTTATACCATTCCTTCAAGGGTCACCACAAAAGCGAAATTGGATCGATTAAGAGTGTATGTTTCAGGTACCAATATCTGGACAAAACAGAAATATTCAGGCTATTCTCCTGAGTTCCCCAATGCAGGTAATACGTACGAAGTTGGATTTGATTTTGGTGGATATCCGGTTGCCAAATCATGGCAAGCAGGTATTGAAATTCAGTTTTAATCTTTTAGAAATCAATGATCATGAAAAATAATATAAGATCAGGAGCGATCCATAAGAACATAACCTTTCGTTTAGGTTTAATCCTACTACTAGCAGTCGTGAGTAGTTGTGGAGAAGATTTTCTGGAAAGAAAACCGAAAGGGCAACTGACGTTTGATACGTTTTTCGAAACCTCGGATCACGCCGTTTGGGCAACTAATGCGATATATCAGAAATTCCGTACGTGGGAGATGTGTGCATTTCCATGGATAGGCATCACGGATATCATCAGTGATGATGCGGACAAAGGGAGTACACCTACGGATGCACTTTATATGCTCCAGTTGGATCAATTTTCATTTGATGCCACCAATGAAGGAATCAATGGCGCATGGTCAGGGCACTACCAGCTCATCTTCAGAGCCAACCTGGCGATCAATAATATTCCGGGGATTGACATGGATGAAGAACTGCGTAACCGATTGGTAGGAGAAGCTAAATTTCTGAGAGCCTATACCTACTTCAGATTGGTGCAATGGTTTGGAGATATTCCTTTAGTCACAAGTTCCTTGAGCCAGGATGAATATTACAACCAGACCAGGACGTCAAAAGAAGTAGTTTATGATTTGATTGAGCAGGATCTGCTGGATGCCATTGCTGTGCTCCCTGAGAAATCCGATTATCCAGCTGCAGATCTTGGCAGAGCGACAAAAGGCGCTGCCAGAGGAATGCTTGCCAAATTGTATATGGTCAAGCAACAATTTGCCGATGCGATTGTGCAATGCGATTTTATCATTTTGTCCGGCGAGTACATGATGTTGACTCGGTATTCAGATAATTTTCTTCGGGTAGGGGAGCACGGTGCTGAAAGCATTTTTGAAATTAGTGCTGTAGCAGAGCAAGCTGCCATCGCAGGTCCAGGCGCAACACCATTCAATATGGTACAAGGCGTCAGAGGGGTGCCCAATCTTGGTTTTGGATTTAACAGGCCCAGTGATGATCTCGTAGCAGATTACGAAGCAGGTGATCCGCGACGTCAGGCTACGATTATTTATGTCGGAGAGGTCCTGCCTGACGGTTCTACTATCGTACAAGACAATCCTGAAGTGCTCAATGAACGATACAATCAGAAAGCCTGGGTACCCGCGCATGCCGGGCTCAATGACAACGGGCCAGGTAATATCAGAATACTTCGCTATTCAGATATCTTATTGCTGGCTGCAGAAGCATACAACGAAGAAGGCAATCCAGGTAAAGCGCTTGAATATCTCAACTTGGTAAGAGCACGTGCACGGGGTAATAACAATTTTATACTTCCTGATATTACCACCATGGACAAAACCGAACTAAGAGAGATCCTCTATCATGAGCGCA
>JAWXAW010000062.1:0-7060 GCA_034439675.1 Saprospiraceae bacterium
ACGTTGAGGCCATTGGAGAAGGTGCTGATACGAATTACACCCAATTTTGTGTGTTAGTGGGTGCCTGTGTGTGATGATTCGTTACTCCAATACGGCGTGAGAGTCGGCGTCTGTGTCGGTGAGAATGTCCCGTTTGACCCCCTGCCCCCTGAAAGGGGGAGTTGATAGCTATCCTAATTTGAATTAAGAAGAGGACGCTAAAATTTGTGTTTAAAATTATAGTCTATCCTAAGCAAAGATTAAAACCTTCAATAACAGTAGTCTTCAATCTGGTCCCCCTTTCAGGGGGGCGGGGGTTCATCAAATCAAGGGTGCAGAAAAGAAGAATGGCATACAAACATTCCGTTGTATGGCGTGAGTGAGATATATGCTGAGGTTGAAGCAATAGGTAGTCTTTAGTCATGAGATGCCAGACGATTGTTGAGCTGCGGTACAAGATTGAGCGATAGGAGGTGTACTCAATGTGATTTCGAATCAGGAACTATTTACTTTGGCACAGGTATGTGAACGCGTACACCTAAAATACCGGTAATTGAAAAAGGTACTGGAAAATTTGAGGTAATAAAGGGTCTTGATCAAGAAGCGTATCGTTATTTCAATCAGCCGAACATGTATCAGGGAACGAAAGACGACCATTTCATCCAGGATGCTGAAATCAACCATAGTCCTGTAAACAATCTATGCCCGAAATGTGGAGCGTATACAATGCGCTTTGATGCAGTGGGAAATTGGGATTGAGTGGAGGACCTCTACCCAACTCGATGGTGATGAGATGTAAATAGTATGATTCAGCCCAGGACTTTCAGGAATGGACAGACGTAATTTGAGATGTAATGAAATAACGCTTCTCTTCTGTTTATTTCACTATCACTTTATAGGTGCCTAAAACTCCCAAACCCACCTGAGCTTTCAGGAAATAAATTCCTGGTGGTATGTTTCCTGTTTTGATTTGAAAAATGCGGGTGTCATTTCTTTCTATAAAGGATTCTCTACGGACCATTCTTCCCGTTTCATCAGATAATTCAAAGTTTATTTTATCAGTCGGATTCGAGGCCAATTCCACTGTCAGTGAACTACCCGAATAGACTGGATTGGGGAATATGCGAAATTCATCAGGACCTGGTATTTTACCAACAGAGGTTACTACTGCTTTGCCTGGTAAGATTCGTATGATCTGGGCTTCTGAGGGTATATCATCCACCATCGCCCAGAGAAGGTACCATCCAGGGAGTGATCGGAGAGAGTCATCCGTGATATACGCCTCAATCGATTGGCCCTGCTGTGTAAAGGTAAGATCGAGAAATCGGTTTTCGCCACAGTTCATCATGTGTGTAACAGCCTGGGTGCTTTGTAAAATAATTTTAGTTGGTGCATTGGTGAAACCGGCGTCGAAGTGAATCGACTCACCCCGTTGATAATCTATTTTTTCCAGATTCAGGATCTGTGGACGAACCCCCCTGAATAAGTACGGAGGCTGATATGCATCAATGATGCTTAATGGCGGTTCGTTTCCGGGTGCTCCTTCCCCGCCTACAACGATTACACGTCCGTCGGGCACAAGAACTGCCAGGGCATGATACTCCCGCATTCTGGGCATAGGTGCAAGTCGTCGCCAGGTATCAGCATATGGATCATAGAGATCTGTGAGGTTCATGTAGTTCCACTGATTCACTGGTGAGGGATCATTTGGATCCTCTTTTTCGCCTGCCAGTGTGAGAATACGCTGATCCGGCAAAAGCACGGTTTCGGCCCGCGAACGAAGAGGTGCAAAATGGGCGCCAAGCCTCCAGGTATCTGTGATTGGGTTGTAACGCTCCACCAGATAACCCCCGGCGCCTGCAGGAAAGGGTTTGAAGCCGATAGCAATTACTTCCCCTTCAGGTAAATGCACCAACTCATGATCAACATGATCACCGTTTGGCATTCGGTTGCCCTGGATGAAGTCAGATGCAGGTTCCCACTGGCCGGTTTCGGGATCGAAGAGTTGGGGAGGACGGAACGTCATCAGAGCTTTGCCATTGTAAAGGGTCAGAATGGGGGATTGTTCGTTGGCAATAGCTACCTGATCAGTCCATTCTGTCTCCCCGGCAAGTGGGTCGTAAAGTTCTGACGTGTTTACCCGGATCGGGTTGTTAAGACCTCCACCTCCAATGATAAGGAGTCTGCCATCGGCCAACTGAGTCATAGAAGGATACCAGCGATAGTCAAGCATGAGCGGAAGCGCTTGCCATGATTTACTGAAGATGTTGTACTGTTTTATTTTATTGGTCCCTGGACCATAAATATCCTGCGTAGTACCACCGGCCATGACGATGTTCCCATTCCACAAAAGTTTAGAGGCAACGCAACCCTGCACAAGCGCATCACCAGGCAAAGCCAAAGTATCATTGGCTGCGGGATCGAAGGCAAAAGGATCCTTCGTGTTATGACAATAATAGATGGTACCATCGGGCATTAAAAGTCCCAGGTCTGTTCCTCCAAGTGGTTCGGGAGAATTCATAATGGTCGTCCAAACGCCTGTCTCCGTTTCACGAGTGAGTTGAGCATTATGGATGACCGTATCTAAAATACCTGTAGTTACATTTTCGAAATACGCATATCCGGTTTTTGCAGCTCCAAAGAAAAGATAAGGACCACCTTCCGGCAGATTTTCAAATATATATTGGCCTGATGCGTCCGTACGTGATTCCCGGAAGAGTGATGTGTCGCCGTTGAACAACGTAACACGGACGTCAATCACAGGCGAGCCAATAGAGTCTGTGATCGTGCCGGTTAGCGTCTGAGCAGGTAGGAGATGGCCAGCTAAGAGTAGCATGACGATAAGCAGGCGTATAAAATGAAGCATATAAATATTTTGAACAATGAGTTATGCAACTTTGATCGCAAAAAATCTATAGGGACAGAAATGATAAGCAGTTAACCTGAGTGTAAAGATACATGAATCTCTTACGTTAACTCATTTCGTTATTGGCTTGAACCATGTAAAAAGCCCTGGTTGATACAAGGACTCTTTTACATGAAGCAATTTTTTATTTATTCTTGTCAACCGTGATCTGCTTTGTAAAGATTGCTCGTTCCACTATCATTTTTATCAAATAATTACCTGAAGTCAGGCGACTTCCATCGATTTACTCGGCGTGCGTAAACGGTGATTGGTATTTCATTAAGATATGACGAATCCGGTGCCCTGTGATATCATACAATTCTTGAAAACTTGATGCTAATGCTTCTAGGGCCAGCAGGGGAAGCATATTATTTTCATCACTTGACGGATGATGCACGTTGGAAGTATCTTTTACCAGGTTGGGATTATAACAAATTGCTCCTTTTTGAGCATGAGCGATAGGTATGCAACAGCACATACTTACTAAAACTATATCTTATTTCTTTTCATTCTTGCAGGTTTTTGTTAAATACTATTTAATTATAATACGTTTTTAGTTGAAACCCAATTCATAGCCCCGCGTCGAATATCTGCTTTTTTGAAAATGCATTCATTTGTAGTATAAATGTCAAATCATACGGTCTTTTCAAGCTGACTTCGGCCATATAAGTTTATCTTCATTCGCTAAAATTTATCTTATTATGAAATCAGCTATTCTCCTTTTATTCGTATCAACCCTATACCCCCTTTGCGGTATATCGCAAATCGTTCTCAGCGAGAATTTCGAAAGTGGTATGCTGTCTGGATGGTCAAATCAAACCAATGCTACCGATGGAGGCTGGAAAGCGGGAACTGCTACTGGACTTTCAAGCCAATATTGGTCACTTGTAGCCAATGGATCCAACTATATAGCCGCCACGAACGATGATGGATGCAATTGCGATAAAAGCCAGGATTATCTGATCAGTCCACCATTAAACCTTACCGGCTTGAGTGGTGCAGCTTTACAGGTAGATATTTTTTTTGGGAAAGGCACGTACCAATCGTTTACAGAACGGGGTACGATTGAAGTTTCTACTGACGGAAACAACTGGACAATCTTAGAGGATCTGCACGGGCATGGCGGCTGGGACACCCATAAGCTAGACCTAAGCAATTTTGTGGGCCAGGATTCAGTCTATATTGCGTTTCACTATAATGACAATGGTGGATGGCTTTTTGGTTTTGCTATCGATAATGTTATTGTTGAAGTGCCTCCTACACTGGACGTAGCTATGACTGGTTTAAATTCACGCGCATATGGTGAAGAAAATAAGGATATAAATATAAGCGGAACGTTGGTTAACAATGGATTGACGCCTATCACCAGCATGGAGATTGGCTATACTGTAAATGAAGGGAGCCCAGAGCTCATTATGCTGGATGGGTTGGATATTCAGCCTTTCAGTTACTTTGAATTTATTCATCCTGTAGCATGGACACCTACAGCTGGAGGAAACTATGATATAAAGGTGGAAATCATTTCTGTAAACATGACGGAAGATGAGGATACAACGAATAATGCTTTGGCGTTTCAGACAGAAATTTTTACCCATGTCATTCCTCCTAATAGAATTGATGAATTTTTAGAAACAAATCCGGTTTTCACCATCATCGCCACTTCGGCTGATGGATTGGATAAGCCAAATGATCTGGACTTCTTTCCCATTCTTGCTAAAAATGAATTATGGGTGGTTAATGAACAGGTTGAGAATACCGGTGGCAATACAGTCACCATTTATGATGCGGCCACCCCACAACAAACGATGCTAAATCGAATAGACGGAAATGCATGGCACTTCATGTCCCTACCTACCGGAATTGCATTTAGTGATAATTTTAATTTTGCAACTTCCCCAGGCATCAAAGATGCCAATCACAGCAATGGCACTTTCACCGGTCCTTCATTATGGTCAAGTGATCCCGACATATATGCTCAACCCTCAGGAGGAAATGGGAGCCACCTCGATATGTTGCATGGTAGTCCGTTTAGCATGGGAATTGCCAGTGAATCCGATAATGTGTTCTGGGTTTTTGATGGTTGGAATGAGACGATCGTGCGATATGATTTTAGGGACGATCATGGGCCGGGCAATGATGATCATGCTGATGCAATCGTACGCAGATTTAATGAAATCCAAGTAAAAAAAGATGGGTTTGTCCCCAGTCATCTTGTGTTGGATAAAAATACTAACTGGCTATATGTAGTGGATAATGGCAATAACCGAGTGGTCAGGCTGGATATACATTCAGGGGATGTGATCAATTCTCTTCCTTTGATCAACGAGCCTTTGGCAGAGCATTCTGAAATGGGGAATGTAATCTGGGAAGTTGTTGCCGACAGCCTGGACCGCCCATGTGGGATTGAAATCCTTGAGAACAGATTGCTAGTTGGGGATTATACAACAGGTCAAATTATGGTCTATGATATGGATAATGCTTTTCTGGAACTGGGTCGAATTGAAACAGGACAAACAGGCTTGACAGGAATAAAAATAGGTCCGGATGGAGCCATTTGGTATACCAATCGCCTGCAGAATACACTGACTAAAATGGAACCAGGTGAAACAACATCAATTTTGGAGAATGAATTAGCATCGCAGGTGCGGGTTATGCCAAATCCAACTTCAGGTAATCTATTA
The DNA here is from genome assembly GCA_034439675.1 of Saprospiraceae bacterium. GTDB lineage: Bacteria > Bacteroidota > Bacteroidia > Chitinophagales > Saprospiraceae > Opimibacter. Next base: position 5,566 of record JAWXAW010000062.1, read on the forward strand.
GTTGAAATACCACAGGTCGATGGCACAAAAGGAACTCATCTTGAACTCAGGGATATCACCGGTAAACATCTAATGTCCATTCAAAACATGCAAACAGCCCAACAATTGAACCTAGAGAACTATCCTGATGGCATCTATTTACTTTCCGTTTCAAACGAATCCTATTTTACAACCATAAAGGTTGTATTGAAAGGCTAAAGAGCGTGAAGGCAATGTTAATCATCCAAAAAATCATGTTTAGCCGAACTAAATAGTTCCAGCTATTCGTTTTGAGTTGCGTATAGCTATTGCTAAATTCACAACATCAAAAAATTAAAATAATATCAACATGAAGCATGTAAGTTTGATTTTAACTGTACTGGTCATGAGTGTTCTCCATCTTTCGGCTATGGACGGCAATGTAAAAACGGATACATTTAAAGTGTATGGAAATTGTGGGATGTGTAAGAATACCATCGAGAAGGCAGCTAAAAGTGTAGACGGCGTCAAATCGGCGAGTTGGGACGTGGAAACGGACATGATTATCGTTAGCTATAATTCCACTGTTGTTGCGTTGGATGACATCAAGAAAGCCATCGCGGCCAGTGGATATGATTCCGATTCTCATCGGGCCACGGATGCTGCTTATAACAAATTACATGGATGCTGCCAGTACGACCGACCGGCACCGAAAAAACTGGAATAGAGCTCCAAAGGCGATTTCTGACTTCAATATTCAATAGTAATAACGAGCTAATCTTACCAGTGGAGGATTCTTACCAATGGAGGATTCGACTAAGGATTTTGTGACCATTAATTACATTGATTGTGAGCCTGAATATAAAGAGCGGTTTGAGGAGCTCTTTGGCGCCGGTTTAGTTAAGATATCTAGGGATGTCTTAACTAAGGGAAAAATTAAAATAGCTTCGAATTCCATTTTTAGCGGCTGAGATCCACATATGATTTAATGGCTGGCCAGCCATGCATTAAAGTCAGCAATCTCTCTGGTTTGGTCCGTGATGATCTGCTGCGCCAGTTTTTTTAGCTCACCGTTCTTGCCGTGTGCGATTTCATCTTTGGCCATCATGACAGCACTTTCGTGGTGAGGGATCATCATCATGATAAAGTCTCTATCGATGTTGCTGCTCATTTGCATATTCATCATTTTACCTTCCATCATTTTCATGGATTCACCCATTTCATTGTGCATTTCTCCGTGTTCGGTTTTTACGACTTTCATTTTTAACTTGCTGACAATCTCCTGCATTTGTATAATCTCCATTTTTTGCGTGTTGATAATATTTTTGGCCATCCCCTTGGCCTGAACATCGCTTCCCTTGGCAAGTTCTACTTCACTCATGTCAATGGCTGCCTGGTGGTGCATGATCATCATGTTAGCAAAGTCAAGATCAAAATCCCCGGTCATCTTCATTTCTTTCATTTGCGCCATGTTCTTGTCCATGGAAGCCTTCAAATCCGTATGCATCGTATGCATATCTTTAGCATCAGTTGGCTC
>JAWXAW010000063.1:0-4154 GCA_034439675.1 Saprospiraceae bacterium
ACCTTGCTGGCACTAACCGTTGGAATCATTCAGGTTACGCTGGGCTTTGCCAAACTAGGTTTCCTTGTTAATTTTCTGTCCAATCCGGTCTTCCTGGGATTTACGTCAGCAGCGGCTATCCTCATCGGCCTGAGTCAACTCAAACACATTCTCGGCATCAGTCTGTCGAAAACACAGCACCTGCAGGAAATAGTGATGGAACTCATCCCACAGCTTACAAACATTCATCTGCTTACGCTGGTGATAGGGACGATAGCCGTGATGGCGCTTTTCCTATTTCAAAAATATCTGCCTACGTTTCCCGGCGCCCTGATCACTGTGTTTGCCTCCATCGTCCTCACCTGGTTTTTGAGGCTTGATCTGCAAGGGGTAAACATAGTAGGCGCCATCCCAGGTGGATTACCCACAGCAAAGTTTACCTCTTTTACATTTGAAAATTTCAGTATCTTATTTCCCACTGCTTTTGCAATAGCCCTGGTCAGTTTTATGGAAAGTACTGCGGTAGCCAGGGCTATCCAGGCCAGGCATAAGGATTACAAACTAGTCACCAACCGCGAATTGATCAGCCTGGGATTGGCCAATATGTCAAGCGGAATATTGCAGTCAATACCTGTGACCGGTGGTATGTCCAGGTCTACTGTCAATGATCAGGCCGGTGCCAGAACCGGCATGTCGATGATCATCAGTTCACTGTTAATTATCCTCACATTACTTTTCCTGACGCCTCTGTTTTATTTCCTACCGAATGCAATCCTTGCGGCTGTCATCCTGGTAGCTATCTCAAGTCTGCTGAAAGTGCAAGAAGCAAAAAAGCTATGGCCTCTGGACCGGAAAGATTTCTGGATGATGATGGTCACTTTTACCGGTACTCTGTTTCTTGGGATCGGTCCGGGTATTGGGATCGGAGTATTATTGTCACTGGCATGGATCATCTTCGAAACCTCCTATCCCCATCATGCAGAACTTGGAAAAGTTTCTGGCACCCATGTCTTCAGAAATGTGCTCCGATTCAAAGACTTGGAGATTGCTGAAGGTGTGTTGATATTCAGATTTGATGCCCCGCTGTTTTTCGCAAACATTGATAGGTTCCGCGAAGTCCTGACCGAATATAAAAACAGGCGCAAGGACCCAATCGATACTATCATCATTGATATGGAAAGCATCCACAGCATTGACAGCTCAGCGCTTGATATTTTTGCAGAGCTGGTCGAGGAGTCCGGCAAAGAAAATATCCGGATCGTCCTGGCAGAAGTAAAAGGTCCTGTCCGGGATAAATTCTACAAATCAGGGCTTACTAAACAACTTGGCGAAAAACACTTTTTCGTTACTGTTGATGATGCTTTTAAATCTATCCAAGGCCAACCCAAGAACGACACACCGGATATTGCCTTGCAAACGAATGCATTAGGCGGACATTAAGACCGAGCTTGTGCCTTCTTTTCCAGTATAGTTTTCAAAGGATAAAAAACAATAATTACTTCCCGGAAGGTAAAGGCCATTCGCTTGGTTTAAAGTACTTTTATCATCCTTAATCACTCACCCAATTGCATCTACTAATGAAAACTTTCTACTCTCTTTTGCTCTTAACCCCCCTCTTCCTGTTACCATCTGGATCGCTAACAGCTCAATGGATCCGTCAATACCCATTGGCAAAACTAGAGCATGTTACAGACATAGCCCTTCACCAGGACGGACATGGGTATGCGGTAGGACCTGATGACATGGTGCTCAGACTTGATCCCGGGACCAAAAGATGGATACTATTGGATGCGTGGGATAGTGGTTGGAGCTTTGCAGCCGTAGATTACCTGGATGACATGTCAGGTGCCTTTGCCGCAGCCGGGGGACAAGGATTGATAATAACCGGAAACGCCGGTGAAAGTTGGAATGAAGTTGCCAATGCCCCTGGCGGAATCGTTGCCATACATATCATCAGCACTACGGACATTGTCGTTGTCGCTGATGAGGGTGTCTTCCGCTGGACTAATAATAACTGGACAGATCTCAACCTGCCAGTCACATCTGGAATAGATGGTGGCTTCATACTCGATGCTCAACATATCTGGTGCTTTACAAGCTCTGCAACTCCTCTGATCTATTCAACCGCTAATGGAGGTGGTATGTGGAATTCTACGACGGATGTAGAACGACCTGATGTAGTGAAGTTTTATAATGCCGAGTATGGAGTGGCACTCGATGGCCGGACTGTTTACAACAGCCTTGATGGTGGGCTCAACTGGACCGAAGTCAGTAATAATGCCATTCACAATTCGAGCTATGATTTCACCTTTGGTGCTAGTCCCAATGTGCTGATGGCAGCCACCTTCAATGGTGTAGCGACAATCTCTGTCGACAGTGGTCTGACATGGACACAAAAGGATCTGGGACTGATCAATCAACGTAATTTTTCAGTTGCCGCGGTTTCCGACCTTGAATTCTGGGTCGGCAATGACCAGAGCAGCATAGCGCTGACGACAGATGCGGGGGAAACGTGGATCGAAACCTCCGGACCTGAACGTAAAATCATGAATGATGTCTTTTTCCTCAATCGCAACTTTGGGTTTGCGGTCGGAACAGATGGCACTTTCCTTCGCACCACCAATGGAGGGGCTATCTGGCAAGATATTTCATTCGGAGAAACCAGATCGTTTCTTGCTGTGCATGGCCTGACAACAAACGATATCTGGATGGGTGCCAATCAACGCATCTACCACTCTGTCGATATGGGCGTAACATGGCAGGAGAAAAAGGCATTATTGGCCGCCAACTTTATTGATGTACTTGCGGTAGATGCCAATATAATTTTGGTCTGCTTTACATCCGGAATAATCATTCGTTCTATTGACGCCGGTACCTCCTGGGATACCGTATTTCAAACAAATAACCAAGTACGTTCCCTTGCAAAAATAGATGCAAACCGATATATGGCAACAGGTTTCAACGGTTTGATCTTGCGCAGTGAAGACAAAGGACTGACTTGGAATTCTATAACTGCTCCTGAAGCAGGTCTGCAATATGAACAAACACATTTTATCGGTCAGGAAGGCTGGCTCGTGACGTCAAGTTTTAAAAAAACCATGTGGCATACGCCAAACGCAGGCAATACCTGGGAGCCGATCACCCTACCTATAGATCGTTTCTGGGATGGCGTGTACTTTATCACCCCTGACACTGGTTTCATAGTGGGTCGTTCGAGCGCGGAAGGACGCGTATATACTACGTTTAATGGCGGGGCAAACTGGCAGGCTGGTTACATCACAGACTATCCGATGTATGGCGTGACGGGGCTACCTAATCCAAATGGGACTGCATGGATCTTTGGATATGGATCCGACATTGAAATCTTGCCGTATTGCAATATGCTACCTGTCATCTCTGATTTTCAAGGTGCATCCTCCCCATGTGAAAATGATACGGTTACCTATTCTATTTCTTCTCAGGATGTGGATTTGTTTTTCTGGTTGTTCCCAACCGGCTGGCAGATTGTAGGTAATCCAAATAATGATACAATCACTGTGAAAGTTGGACGCAATGGCGGAGTCATTTCTGTAACAGGATCAAATTCTTGTGGCTTTTCGAGTCCTATCAGCATTAATGCCGGCCCTACCCTTTTGCCAAAGATTACAAACCTGGCAGGTGATAATTCGCCGTGCGAAGGAGAGATCATTCCCTATACGGCTACGCAAACAGATGTAAATGATTTTATCTGGACCGTCCCCGGTGACTGGTCTATACAGGGAAATTCAAATTTGCCGTCCATCATGACGCAGGTTGGCGCCATGCCTGGTGTCGTTTCTGTAATTGGTACAAATCAATGTGGTGAAACAGTACCCTTTAATCGAAATGTTACGCCTGAACTGCGCCCGAGGATGTATAGTGTCACTGGCGACCCAACTCTATGTGCCGGTGATACTGTTGAGTTTGTTGGTGTAGGTGAGTACTATGATGAGGTCGTATGGACATATCCTGCTGATTGGGATGTTTTGGGCCCTCAAAATGAAATTGCCATCACCTTGAGAGCTGGTCAGGAAGCGGGAATTGTAACCGCACAAGGAGTAAATCCCTGTGGTTCCTCCGCCATTGCGGAATCTGAAGTAAATCCCTTCTTTGTTCCGGGGGTAGGCATCCTGAATGATGGCGACAAATTATACCCC
>JAWXAW010000064.1:0-9103 GCA_034439675.1 Saprospiraceae bacterium
GTTGATGTGTTGATGGAATCTATGGCAAATTACGGCAATCAGATCAGATGACAGTTGACTGCTGACAGATGACTTATAAAAGTTCTGTATTTTTACCAAATCACTTTCTATAAATTACTAAGCTAATTGCACCGCTTTCTCGAAACCATCTGTATCCATGACGGCCAGCCGTTGCACCTGCCCTGGCACCAACGAAGAGTTGATGCGACGCTTAAACATTTTTATCCAAAAGAGTATTCACAACACGAGCCCTTTCCCCTCTTTGAAATAGTACTATCCTGTAATTTTCCAGCAACCGGAAATCTTCGTTGCAGAATAGAATATGACCTCCATAACCTGGCTGTTGAATTTTTCCCGTACATACCCCGCGTGATCAACTCCCTTCAACTCATTGCAGCACCTTCAGGGTATGACTACAGATATAAATATGCGGACAGGAAGGTACTCGAAGATTTGTATGCTCAGCGTGGAGATGCAGATGATATCCTGATCACCCGCAATGGCTGGATCACAGATACTTCGATAGCCAATATTGCTTTTCGAAAAGGGGAGCGATGGTACACACCATCACAACCCTTATTGGCAGGCACCACCTGGAAGCGTCTTGTATCAAAGGGCATTTTAATTTCGAGACCGATACATAATCATGACATACGCAGGTATGATGCTTTCAAAATCTTTAATGCGATGATCGATTTTGAAGATAGCAACCAAATGCCTGTAAGGACTATCGTTGTTTAAAAAACGGCCGTAAAAAGGTTTTAAGTTTTGATGAATGGGTCAAGTACCCAATGGACCTAAAACAGTCTTGTCGCAAGATTAATACTTCATCATTTTATATACTATGTTTTCCTTTCCTTCTATATTTAATAGATACATCCCCGGATTCAAATCAGGCATTTGTACATTGGTATACTCACCGGTAAGAATACTAGACAAGATGAGCCGACCAGATATGTCGTGAATCTTTACAAAATAGGATGCTAGGCCTGATGTTTGGTGAATTGTAATTTCATGATTAAATGGATTTGGATAAACATCAAATGCTTGATAGTTCATTTCACCGGATGCTTCTATTGATGTTGGTAAATAGTGTATGTCATCACAAATGACCTTTTTACCGGACACCTGAAATCGGTAGGCCGCCTCTGTCAAAGGCGTCTGACTTTGCCAGTTATTATTTCTAATCGGAGGTACAGATGAAATGAATTGGTAAAATGAATTAAAGTTATAATCAAACATAGATTCTTTTTCAGGTTCTATGGTGCCGGCGGGGCTCACCGTGCCTTTTATCATATTGCCATATTCGAAATGGTTGGTGCCTTGTAATAGATACAAACCCAGGAATAGCGATGAGGTATTTGTGACCTGGTTGCCAATAAAGTTTTGTTCGTCGGACGCTGGGGCATTGTTCATAAAGATGCCATACAGTTCAGCTCTGTTTCTGAAGAATGTATTGTGAGGCCCATTGATATCATGGCTGTTGTCAATTACAATGTTCTGAACGATATTGCCTTCCAATAAATTCATATATACATAATTGCCGTGTAGGACAACATCACCGGCTGAATTGGAAGGCAGAGCCGTTCCTGTCCAATACGGATCAATGGAATAGTTGTATGCCAGAATATTTCCGTTGGCACCTGATTGTAAGATCATCGAATGTCTAAGGTGTTCAAAGTTGTTAGCATGGATAAAGCAATCTCCCGAAGTGGATTCCAGCATGATGCCGTATCCTTTTCCACCCGAACCATAATCATGGGCATTCGTAAAAAAACTTTTTTCAACGGATATACGTGTTGAGTTTACAATATGGACGTGCGCGTAATTGCCATAATGACTTTCGATGCCGGATATGCTACAATCCACTGCATGATTTACATAGATCGTGGAAGTCTGGGCGGCCGTCTGATCCAGGCGCTCGATTTTTATGCATTTGATATGTACTTGCTGTCTTGGGATAAGCTTATGTATTTCCGGGTGACGACTTCCGCCATAGGATCTTCGCAGAGGTTTGTTGAGAGACAAACTATCTCCGATGATTTCCAATATTTCAAATAGTTGCCCTGTGGAATGGTAAGCCCAGGAATCATTCACCAACAAGCTATCATCAAATGGGACCAATCTTATAAAATCCCCTGCTTTAAATAGCTGTGGTTGATGCACAAATAACTTTTGCTGGCCTTGCATCAAAGGGTACGTTATGGTATCAATTGTATTGGTTTCATTACCGCGGATGCTGATTCCATGATTATTTTCTCCCGGGAAAAGGTTGAAAAGGACTAAAGGACTCGAGGATAGCGAGTCTGTTTCTCCGCTGATCAAAATGGAATCAGGGAGCTCAATAGGTTGCTCGAATAAATAGGTGCCTCTCGGTACAACTATTTCGCCTGGACCGTTGAGCTCGTTGATAGCTTGCTCAAGAGCGTTATCTGAGGGAACCATTCCTGTTGAATCAGCTCCAAACGATGTCAGGATAACAGTCTTTTCTATACTAAAAACAGGCATACTTCCCGGGTTATCCCAATTCGTAATTCTGGAAGCAGGTATGATTTGGGAGTAGGTGTAAATAGTTTGTACTAGGATTAGGCATATCGTAAGCGTGAATTTTGGTAGTAGGGTCATTACACTAGATTTGTTTGTGCTATAAAATTAATTTTTCTCTTTGCCACTCGCCTAAAATTACATCTTTCGTATCCTCGGGTACGGTTTTTTTGTCTGCATCACGGATTTTAAGGTCTGCATCACTGATGCCACGGATTAAATTTTAGATAACTGTTTGATTTTTCACCTAGAAGGAGTATTTTTCTTTTTCACTAAACCAGGTTGAAAATGAAAACGTTAAAATACATGGACCTTACCGAAAAAATTATTGGCGGAGTATTTGAGGTTCATAAATTTTTTGGGCAATGGATTTCAAGAAGTAATTTATCAGCGAGCACTTGCATGTAAGATGAGGATTGCAGACCTTCAGTTTCATCGGGAGATAGAGCAGGAAATATTTTATAAAGAACTCGAAGAGCCCATTGGAACGAGGAGAGCCGATTTTGTGGTAAAAGAAAAAATCCTGGTCGAATTAAAAGATGTGAAAGAACTGGACGACGACCATCTTGCCCAGATACTAAACTAACTGAAGGCCTACAAACTTGAAGTTGGTTTGTTAATCAACTTTGGTGGTAAAAGTCTCAAGTTTAAACGGGTGATCCTATAGTCTTGACAATCTAGTCGGTGCCATCTAGTAATCCGGGTAATCCATAATTCAGTCATAAGGGATTAGTAGATTCTTTTATTAAAAATGAATAATCCGTGAAATCAGTGAAATCCGCTTAATCCATGATTCAGACAAAAGAAATCACGCAAAGGCGCAAAGAATATCCGGCAAATCCGTGATTCAGATAATTGGGTATACACCCTGCTGACTGTAAACTGCTGACTGCTGGCTGCTGGCTGTTGACAGCTGACTGTAGACTGTAGACTGTAGACTGTAAACTGCTGACTGTAAACTGCTGACTGCTGACTGCTGACTGCTGACTGTTGACAGTAGACAAGAAACTGTTAACTCAATATCAACTCATCATACCTAAAAATCACATCCATCCCCTTTGACTGGAAATAAGCACGTGTTTCTTCTTCAGGACGATCGGTAGTAGCAAGCACAAAATCTCCGCCCCAGGCACCCAGTGATTTGACGCAACCCCAGTAGTCAGGAAATTCTTTGCTTTGGACAGTCGGCAGACCAAGGATGTCAGCGACCAGATTCTCATGCTGGCGCACGAGAGATTCAAATTCTTTTAAGGTTGAAGCAGCATTGATGCTTTCTGTCAATCGAGACACTTTATCGACAGAGCCATTGAGACCGGCCTTAGATTGATGATATTTTTTCAGGGCTTCCCTGCTGTTTTGCTTGCGACCGAGATAGATCAGGAAAAGTTGTTTCTTGAAGGTCGGGTCAAAATCTGCGCCATCGATATGCAGTTCGTGTTCGAGCAACTGGTATAATACCGGACCATCAGCATCCGCACAAGCGATATCATAGCCGGAACCACCAAATGTGTCGAAAAGCAAAATATACGGATTGACCTCTGCCCACTGAGCTACACACCATACAAGGGTGGAACTACTGCCCAGTCCCCATTCTCGGTCAAATTCAAGGTAAGTCTCAACGGTATATCTGCGCCACTGACTCAGAAACTCAGAATTCTGGCGGCAGGCGCCTCTTAATAATTGCTGGATGCTGTTGGCAATGTCTTTGTCTGTGCTATCGATCGGATCAAAAGCCATCAGATCAAAACTGCCAGAAAACCATAGATTCCCTTTGCGATCATAGGATTTCCAGGTGATTTCGCTACCGGGACGCTCGCTGACATTCATTGACTGCCCCAATTTACAGGGTAGTGCAAGTGACACTGCCCCGTTGAGGACGAGGTATTCACCGGTAAGGAGGAGCTTACCATTTGCTTTATAGTGTCGTTTTGTTTGAACAGCCATGGGTTAGGGGACAAAGATAATATTGGTTCTCATAAGGTGATCAGCCTGTCCGACTTTTCGGCCATATGATCAATGCTTCCAATACCCATCCATGAAGGGCACTGGAAAAAATCCGTTTTGTAATGCAGCAAGATATATACTTTATATTTATATATAATCATATTATATGAAATTTAATTTGGCAAAAGAGGCGAATGCCAGTGTCTGATCATCAAAAAGAGGGTGAAATATGGTGTGCCAAAGCATAAATATTAATTTTTCTAAGCCGCATAAATCTTTGGATCCCTTTGAAAATCTGCCAACAAATCCAGATTGCGAGCCACATCAGATCGTTGGGTAATATGGATAATAGATTTATATAGTTAAATGAGAACTCAAAAAGCCATCTCCATGTTTGTACAGTTTCAAAGACAACCGCAGAGTAACCAACAACAGTTGCAAAATGAGCCCATTTTACAAAGTTGAAGGGCAAAAATGAATCCGATAGGACAGTGTTCAAAGAGGAATCAGTATTCATTCGTTTAGTGGGTATTTCAAGTAGCTGTTATCTAAGGCAGGTGTCCATTTTTTAGTAATTTTGAGGTAAATAGAAGGCAATGAAAGCGCTCGTAGTAAAAGCTAAGAATCAGTCGGAAATGAAGTTCCTTTCTGACCTTTTAAAGAAACTCGGCATACAATCCTCCCAAATGGAAATCGAGGAAATAGAAGATCAGGCCATGTCGGCTCTGATGAAAAAGGCTGACCGAACTAAAAAGGTGAGTCGCAAGACCATCATGAAGAAATTGAAAGCTTTATGAAAGTGGAGTTTTTGGGCAAATTCAACAAGGACCTTGATAAGTTGGAAATAGATCATGTCAAAAATGCTGCTTTGAAAGCCATTCGTATTGTTGAGGAAGCAAAACAGCTTTCAGACATTCCCAATATCAAAAAATTTTCCGGTCACAAAAGTGCTTACCGAATTAAAATCGGAGATTATCGAATTGGACTTTTTATAGCTCATGGAGTGGCTGAATTTGCCAGAATACATCATCGTAAGGATATTTTTAATCTTTTCCCATAAGCTGAACATCACTATTATAACCTAGATAAAGAAACCATGACATACGATAACTTTACCATCAACGCTCAGGAAGCGATCCTGGCAGGACAGCGATTAGCCGCGAGCCTTCAACAGCAAACAGTCGACACGTCCCACATGATCAAAGGGATCCTCGAGTCGAGCGAAGACAGCGCTAAGTTCCTTTTTCAGAAAGTCGGCGTGAGTTTGCCTCAACTTGTAAAAGCCCTGGATGAATCCATCCAAGGCTATCCAAAAGTTTCCGGATCGGACAAGCAGTACCTCACTGATCACAGTAATAAAGCCCTCAGTGAAGCCAAAAAGTTTCTGCCTGAATTTGGAGATGAGTTTATCTCTACGGAAATCATGCTGCTCGGCATCATGAAAGGCAACAGCAAAGGTGCCCAGATTTTGAAAGACCAGGGTGCAACACTCGAAGGCCTGAAAGCCGCCATCAAAGAACTGAGAGGAGGCAGAAAGGTAAGCGACCAGAATACGGAGAATCAATACAACGCACTCAAAAAATTTGGGATACATCTGAATCAGCGAGCCCTGGATGGAAAGCTGGATCCAATCATCGGTCGTGATGAAGAAATCAGGCGTATCCTCCATATCCTCTCACGACGCAAAAAAAACAACCCCATCCTCATCGGAGATGCCGGGGTCGGAAAGACAGCCATCGTCGAAGGTATCGCCTGGAGGATCGTGAAAAAAGACGTGCCTGAAAATCTGCTGACCAAGCAAATCTATGTACTCGATATTGCTGCCCTCATCGCCGGTGCAAAATTCAAAGGCGAGTTTGAAGAAAGGATCAAGGCTGTCATCGAAGAAGTCAAGAGTTCCAATGGAGAGATCATTCTCTTTATTGATGAGATCCACACGCTCGTCGGAGCAGGTGGCGGTGGCGGTGCCATGGATGCAGCTAATATCCTTAAGCCGGCGTTGGCACGAGGCGAACTGCGCACCATAGGGGCTACCACTGCGGATGAGTATCAAAAATATTTTGAAGCCGATAAGGCCCTCGTCCGAAGATTCCAGACAGTATTTATCGATGAGCCTTCCGTAGAAGATACGATTTCTATTCTTCGCGGTATCCAGGATAAATATGAGGTGTACCACAAAATAGACATCCTCGATGAAGCGCTGGTGGCTGCAGCTGAATTATCACACCGATATATCGCAGACCGTCACTTGCCAGATAAAGCAATCGACCTGATTGATGAAGCAGCCGCTAAGCTCAGACTCGAACTTGACAGCCTTCCTGAAGAGATCGATCAAGCTGACCGCAAACTTCGCCAACTGGAGATCGAACGTGAAGCCGTCAAACGGGAGAAGGATGAAAAGAAACTGAAAGTTATCACTGAGACCATCGCCAATACCCAGGAAAAACTAGATACCCTCAAAGCTACCTGGAAGAATGAAAAAGAGCTCGTCGATTCAATACAAAATATCAAAAAGAAAATCGATGATCTGGAACACGAAGCCACCGTCGCTGAGCGTGAATCAGATTTTGAAAAGGTAGCCAAAATCAGGTACGGCGAGCTTGTGGAAGAAAAAGTAAAACTAACCGAAGCCGAAACTAAACTTCATGCAATACCTACCGACAGCCGCTTCACCAACGAAGAAGTGACGGCGGATGATATAGCTGAAGTCGTCTCACGTTGGACAGGTATTCCACTGCAGAAGATGATGCAGAGTGAGAAAGAAAAGATGCTTCACCTCGAAGAAGAAATTGGTAAGCGGCTTATAGGTCAGGCCGAAGCAGTAAGGTCTGTAAGTAATGCAGTAAGAAGAAGCCGCGCTGGCCTGCAGGATCCCAACAAGCCAATCGGTTCATTTATTTTCCTTGGCCCGACAGGTGTTGGAAAAACTGAATTGGCAAAAGCGCTTGCTGAAGTCCTGTTTGATGACGAAGCCGCCATCACACGTATTGACATGAGCGAATATCAGGAGAAACATGCCGTGTCGCGACTGGTTGGTGCACCTCCAGGATATGTTGGCTATGATGAAGGTGGGCAATTGACAGAAGCTGTGCGCCGCAGACCCTATTCTATAGTCTTGTTGGATGAGATCGAAAAAGCACACCCGGATACCTTTAACGTCCTGCTCCAGGTCCTTGATGATGGACGATTGACAGACAATAAAGGCCGCATAGCAAACTTTAAAAACACAATCGTCATCATGACTTCCAATATGGGATCTGATGTCATCCTTGAGAATTTCGAAGATCTCGAAGCTTTAGGTGAAGGTCAGCGTCAGGATATCATCGCTACCACCAAAGAGGAAGTATTCAACCTACTGAAGGAAACACTCAGACCGGAGTTCCTCAACCGTATCGATGATAAAATCATGTTTCTTCCGCTCTCAAAAGAAGAGATCAAAAAGATATCCTTGTTATTGCTGAAGAAAATCAAAAAGAACCTCGCCAACCGCGAGCTGAATCTGGAGATCAGTGATAAGGCACTTAACCTCCTCGCTGATCTTGGCTATGATCCTCAGTTCGGCGCACGTCCGCTAAAAAGAGTGATCGAAACAGAGCTCGTCAACGAACTGGCTGTCCAGGTGCTATCCGGCCAGTTTTCAGAAGGCGATACGATCTATGTCGATGCTGACAACAAAGGCTTTGTCTTCAGCGAAGAAGGGTACAAAGGCGATGGCTCTGCTCCACCGAGCGGCAAAGGCTCAAAGGATACCGCCCAGAAACGCGAAAGAAACCTTGATAATCTGAAAAAGGCAACGAAGGAAGTAGATAATCTCGTCAAGGATATTAAAGATGAAGATGAAGATGACGAGAATGATGAAGTTAACCCTACTGAAACAAAGCCGAAGAAATAAGCTGGCATTGGAAAGTTGGTAAAACATTTCAAAATATAATCGGCCCCCTGAGCCGGTCAATACCTTTCGACAAGCTCAGGGACGGGAAGATTATTTAACCCGTTCCGGATTCTCCTTCAGAAAAGATTTCCACCCTCCCTTCTTCGAAGACACAGGTCTGCCTGACTGGTAATGATGACACACGGCAACCGACAACGCATCTGTAGCATCAAGGGCAAATTTCCCGGGCTCAATATTCAACATGCGGCATAGCATATCTGCAACTTGTTCTTTCGCTGCATTGCCATTACCTGTCACGGATTGTTTGACTTTTTTAGGCGAGTACTCTGTGATGGTGAGTCCCATCGTCATACCCGCAGCCATCGCTACTCCCTGCGCTCTTCCCAGTTTCAGCATCGACTGGACATTCTTTCCAAAGAATGGAGCTTCGATGGCCAGTTCCTGTGGCAGATATCTTTCGATGATCTCCTGTATCTCCAAAAAGATTTCCTTTAGTTTGTCCGTATGCTCCCCCTTATCTTTCAAATGCAGGACCCCAATCTCCAGTACGTCGATTTTATCTTTCTCCACTTCAATGACCGCAAAGCCCAGGATGTTGGTGCCGGGATCAATACCTAGGATTCTAGTTGATTTAGAAATAGAAGATGTTTTTTTTGCAGTCATACATTTATTACCAGGAAAATGTGTGATGTTTAATGTGTAATGTGTAATGTGTAATGTGTA
>JAWXAW010000065.1:0-14422 GCA_034439675.1 Saprospiraceae bacterium
CCCCTTTACCCTCTGAAGTCTTTGCCTCTTTTTCCCCCTATGCCCCCTAAAGGGGTACCTACAATTCATAAGCTTTCTGAAATCCTCTCTGGCGTTTACTCTTACTTCATTAGACCTATTTCCCTTAAAGCAACTTACCTTTGAAAATTAATTCTCAAATAAAGTCTTTTACAAGGGATGTGAGAACCTCTACATTAGAAAGTTCCTTCGGTTGCTGAAAGTCGAAGTAGGATGTACGAATAAAACGTATTTCAGAATAACCATCCTCAACAGGTACCGCCTTCAGGGGGCAAAGGGGGGAAGGATAAAAGGGGCAAAACGCAATGATGAAAGTCAACATACCAAACAACTTCATTCCTGAAAGGACCTACGCGATCAGGACCCTGCTTACGAACTACTGTGGGGTACCAGTATCGATTAGTATAAAGGAAGGCATCTCCGCCTATGAATTGGTATGGGAGGAAAAATCCATTACTATTGCTGATGAATTTTTTGGCAAAGCTGTATCAGCCAAAACCTACCTGGATACCAAATATCTCCCGGATACAATTGTATCAGCCACTTCTCCGGGCTACGATGGAATTCTAATCCTGTATGGAAAGGAACATTTGGAGACATCACGGGATAGTATCAAATGCGGTGTGGATCTTTTCGCAGGCGTGTTCTTTATGTTGACGCGCTGGGAAGAGGCGTTGGCGTCCAAAAGAGATTTGCACAACCGTTTTCCTGCATCGGAAGCAGCTGTTGTGAAAGCAGGATACATCTTGCGCCCGCTGGTAGATGAATATTCCCAGCTGCTTCGAAATTGGTTGTTGGCTTTTGGTTATTCCATGCCAGAAAGGTCTTCTTCTTATGCCGTTGTTCCTACTTGTGATGTAGACATCCCGTACTACTGGCGTAGTAAGCCAGTTTGGAAAACATTAGGAGGTCGGCTACTCAACCATTGGAATCTGATCGAAACCTTAAAGGAATATTCATCTTTTAAGGCCGTTCAATCACAAAAAGAGAAAGATCCGTACGATACGTTTGATTACCTGATGACCCTTGCAGAGAAAAACGGAACGAGATTTCAATTTAATTTTCTGGCCGGTGGTACAACAAAGTATGAAGGTTATTACCTTATCGATGATTCAGACATCAAAGCCCTGATAGCAGAAATACAATCAAGGGGGCACGCTATCGGGATACATCCGAGTTATGCTACCTTCCTGAATGGATCTATGATACAACAGGAAAAACAAGCTTTAGAGAAAAGTACGGGTGCTATCATTTCCACATCACGTCAGCACTACCTTCGTTTTGCTGTGCCTGAAACATGGAAGTTGCTTGCCGAAGCTGGAATCTCCGTAGACAGTACGCTTGGCTATGCTGCAGAGCCAGGGTTTCGTTGTGGGACGTGTAAGCCGTTTCCTGTTTTTGATATTCAACAACGCGAGCAACTGCCCCTGATCGAAAGACCCTTACTGATCATGGATGTTTCTTTTCGAATGTATAAGAAGTTGTCCATTGCAGAAAGCATTCGTGTGTGTGATGAAATAAAAAGGCAGGTCAAAAAGCACAATGGCGAGCTGGTCATCCTTTGGCACAACTCGAATCTGAGTGAGATCGATGGATGGGATGGGTGGAAAGAGGTGTTGGAAAATTTAATGGTATAGGGAAGGGCATCTCAGAAGGATCATCTCGTCCAGGCACCCCATTTAGGGGGTAAAGGGGGGAATGCGGTGCAAATAAAGATGGCCGCCCGAAGGCAGCCATCTCGTTTTTCCGAAAGCACTAAACTTTTCTCCCGAGGAAAAGTCTGAAAGCCTTTGCTCCCAGGCCATACGGTGTTATGTAAGTCGTCGTTATTGGATCACGATTTTCTTTGACAGTATCTGTTGGTCTGATTGCACCTGGAGCAAATACATCCCCGGAGATAGGCTACCCAAGTTCAGTTCTGTTTGCTGAACTGGATTGCTCATTTCATATTGCGTGATGACTTTTCCAGTCATATCTCTAAATAAGTACCCATTCATCAGATGATTGTCTGCAAGTTGGATGTTTAGCTTATCGGTTGCAGGATTTGGAAATACGGACAAGATCGAATCATCAACTTGCATATCCTTTGTACTTGTCGCATTGCCAAAGTAGACATCCGCAAAAATGCTGGAAGACACGTCCGGATCACATTCTGAATACAAGAAAATTTCCAGATAAGGAAAAGAGAGTTCGGGAGACCCCATCTCTTGTCTGACAGTGATAATGAGGTCTTCTACACAATCAAGTGGATCAATATTAAATTCCTGGCCCAGGTCATTGCCATTGAGCGGTACACCGGCTGCTCTTACTTCCGCACCATTTAGGTTGGATTGTGCATTGAGTTTTAGAAAATATTGCCGTTGTTCATTTGATTCATTACACAGGTCTACTTTAAAAGTGGCTACACTACCGTCTGGATTTCCATCGGTATAGTATTCTGTATCTGTCGTATTTGCAATCGTCAGGACAGGTTGATCTCTGCGATATCCACCTTCATAGGGACAGCTGGTTTTTGATCCCTGATTCAACCTGAATACAGGTGTACCAAACATCGGATCACGGACGATATCGACACTGAATATATCCCCGCCATCATCATCTGTAAGCGTGTAATCCAAAACCTGGGATGATTCTCCCGATTCATTTTCTGTAGCGCCAAAACGCTCTGACGTAGCATACTCATAGCCCAGGCCAAATCCTGATCCTGCAAAGTTGAGCACTACATCTAATCCGAATGTACCTTCAACGTAGTGCTCCGTTGTAATAGAGGATGTATTGACAATGTCTATAGATGAAGAATGCGTCTGCGTGTTTCCTGCACTATAGGTTAACAGATCCAATGTGTCATTGTCTGGATTATTTTTATTTGCTTCGTTGAGTGCCAAAACCTGTTCCCAAACGTCAATCTGATTTTGTGACTGATTTCTGACTCTATCATTTTGTGTGGTATCATCTCTGAATAATTTCAGGGTCTCTATCTGTGAGAGAATAGCATCTGTGGTATACACAAACTTCCGGTCCGAACCTGCTACAGGAGCATAGACAAGTCGCCTGTCCATGAATGCCTCACCACAATCCCTGACATCGATGACGTCATATACACCATAGTATAATTCTCTTCCAAACCCGATAAAGACATCCCCTCCTCCTTCTGCACCCGGTAAGTCTGACGTAGCAAAGCCAACTCCGGTGCTCACACACACCTGATCTGTTGTCGCCAGAATACTCACATCTCCAACATTGGCGCTGCCTTTAAATTCTACATAGAATTCATAGTCAATACTGGAGATCAATCCGATCGAACCTTTGACGCCAAGTTTAGCGGATCCATGAATACTGTTGGATTCGTCCCGAGCATACTGGGTCTCCCTGCTCCTGCAAGTGGTCTTGTTATCCTGGAAAGAAGCATTGCTGCCATCGCCAGGAGGATCATGCACGATCATATAAGGAATCTGCGGATCAAGGGTGGTACCTAATATGGGTGTCTCCTCATTCGGATTGACAGGACCTACAACATATACGGGAATGATGATATTATGCATGACGTATTGTCCTGGATTGCCATCCAGATCCTCTCTGACCTCCATGACTATAGCTCCTCTCGTGGTGCCTCGTGGAAAACGAATCGTAACATCATAAATATGATCATTTTGATTGTTGGACGTATTAAACGCCCAGGCCTGACCAGATTCAAACGTAGCCCCACCGTCCGATGTCACATAGACAGGAGAGACTCCTCCAGGAGGCATATTGACTGACCAACCTGGGTTATCACTTATGCCCAATCTAACTTCATAGGCTTGACCGGCTGTTGCCTTGAGAAAACGGGTAGGCTCTGTCGCATCCAGGAAGTTGGAGATCGATGCCTGGAGATTTGCACCTTCACATGGATTATCATTGTTGGTCCAGTTGCAGGTGGTATTTGCGACATAGATATCACAAACAGGGTTGGGAAGGCCGCTGATACTATACTGCGAACCAGAGTTTGAAAAATAACTGAAAAAGAAACCGTCTTGTGCCTTTCCGGAAAGAGCGGCAAACAAAATGCATATGAATACCCAAAAGAAAGACCGTGCTTTGGACAAATCCAATTTCAATCGATATGTTTTGTGGGTTGAGAAAGTGTGTGGGATAAATAATTTCATACGTTTTTTATTTGGGCAGATAAAAATGTAATTATGGCTTGAAGGATTTCCTGGCATCGTCTTTATTCAAGGAAGTATAAATCTCTACTTCGCTTTATGCACTTCCAATTCAATCTCAATCAAAAACTCCGGAAGGGCGAGTTCTTTGACGCCTAGCCACGAACCTGTCGGAAACTGTTTGGTGTAAATGGAACTACGATATCCAGATTGTTTGAGAAATTCGGGCATATTGGTGGTAAATACATTTTCGACTACGACATCATCGAAGGTGCAGCCATAATGCTTCAAGACTTTGTCGAGATCTGCATAGCAGTTTTTCATTTGCTGCAGCAGATCGCCTACAGCCGTTGGTGCTCCCGTATCATCCATGCTGACGGCTCCTGAAACTTTTATGTCATCTCCGATTCTGACAGCATGCGTATATCCATAAGCTTTTTCTGTTTCCGGACGAAGGCTAAAGTATTCAACCGTTTCGGCGGGTGCAGCAGATGCAGCTTCGGTTGTCATTGACGCTGTCTCTTCGGTGGTGGCGGGTGAATTACAACTGGGCGTAAAAAGTGTCAGTGCGATGAAGGAGGCTATACCAACCTGATACTTGGAAGTCAATTTCATGATTGTTGAATTTTCGGTTTGACCTGATACCGTCAAAAGTATGGGACAGAAAGGGGGTGGGGTATCACATCTTGATGTGATAAGCCCCATCGCCCGTCCGTGCTTCCCCCTGTGTGCTGCGCTTTTTGCCCCATCGAATTTCCAAAAGGAAATTCTCACCCCTGTGTTCCTCCATTTCGTTTTTCCTGGAAAAACAGATTCCGGAAACCCCGGGGTCAACGAATCCTTTTGCCCCGGGGTTTCTGTAGCAATGTTGCGTATGCAACGAAGTGGAAGAACACAGGATTGAGAAAGAATCAAATCGCAGATTTGAAATTTCGATGGGGCACAACAAAAATTCCGATGCAACAAAACATCATCTGTATACCGTAAACCCAAATGCCCTAATTTTCATTTTCACCAACCAGTTAAATTATGAAATACAGTAAAAGAACCATGTATCAAGGTGCAAAGCCTTCCACTTTTCGCAATGCGGCTTTTCTAAGAAAACATCCAACCAAGGCAGAGGAAATACGTTGGGAAAGGCTTCGGAACAATCAAATCGAAGGAGTTCATTTTAGAAGACAGCATCCATTCGATAAATATGTGCCTGATTTTTATGCCTTTTCTGTCAGGCTTGTCATTGAATTGGATGGTAAAATCCATGAAGAGAAATCAGTAAAATTGACAGATGATGAAAGAGAGGTTAATCTAAAATTGCACTCCCTTTACATCCTCAGATATACAAATGATGAGGTCTATAAAACTGTAGACGATGTAGTAGAAGATATTCGGTTGACTGTGGTTGAGTTGAAAAAGATGAAAGAAAATAAATGCCCTGTGAAATCGGAAGTATGTTTAGACTCTTTCGGAAAGCAGGTCGAAAAGCAAGACAGTGGCTTTATACTTCACATTATGCCCCATCCAGATTTTCAAAAAAAATATGTCTCCTCCCGCAGCTCATGAATTGCACGAGGCAGGATCTCTCTTCGTTCGACCTGTGTGCTACGCATTTTGCCCCATCGCCGGGACGGGCTTCCCCCTGTGTGCTGCGCACTTTGCCCCATCGATTTTTTCTTCGAAAAATTCTTCCCCCTGTGTGCTGCGCAACCTCGGGGTTAATGAATCCTTTTGCCCCGGGGTTGCGCAGCACACAGGGGGAAGCCCATAAGGGCGATGGGGCTCAAAAAGGAAACACAGGAGTGAAAATTTTTCAAGGAAAAATTTGATAGAGCAAACCGTATTTCGATTTACAGCGACTTCATCCTCAACCCCACTTTAAAGCCTTCTTCTTTATTTAATAGAAAGTTAGCTCCCAATTTCTTTGCCCTAATTTCCAGATTTTGCATTCCAAATCCCGAAGAAGAACTAGTTGCAGAAACGGAAGTACCGTTGTCATGAACGGATAATTCAAAATAATCCCCAAACTGACCAAAACGAATGGTCACAGTAGTTGCATTTGAATGCTTAGCAATGTTGTTGACGGCTTCTTTATAAAAAAGAAACAAATGCTGACGCACGTCAACGGATAGTTTTTTCTCCATAGGCAGATCACCCAACTCAAACCGGAAAATAATATCCTTGGTTGTCAACATCTCTTCGGCATTCTCCCGCATGCGGTCCATGAGATCTTTGACTTGATCCCGACGGCTGTCGATAGACCAGACCACATCGCGCATTTTAGAAAGGGTCATGCGACTGATTTCACTGATGCGATGGAGACGTTTCGGATCTGATTTTTCCTGATCCAACTCCATGATTTCTGCTTGCATCGCCAATCCTGAAAGCATCGAGCCAACTTCATCATGCAAGTCACCAGCGATACGTGTCCGCATACGCTCCATTTCCAGCAGCCGGCGCAAGCGATATCTCGAGAAAGCATAAACCAACGTCCCTATAATCAGTAGAAAGGCTGAAATAAACCACCAGGTCCGAAAGAAAATCTGCTTGACATGGATGGGCACAGCCAGCTCTGTCATACTCCAGTTTCCTTTGCTGTCAGCCCCTTTAATATGAAGTACATAATCACCTGCCGGCAGTTTATGATATCTGACCATGGGAACACTCCCTGCATATGACCAATCGTTTTCAATTCCTTCGAGTCGGGTATAGTATCTGTTTTTCTCTGGTTTGAAGTAATTCGGAAGTGTCCATGTAAATTGAAAATAACTGTCATAAGGTGAAATGCTGAAAGGTGCCACCACCTGATTACCCAGGATACTTGTTTCAAGACTGTCCTGGCGGCTGTTATACTTCGAAAAGCCTGTAAGAGAAAGTGGTGGGTTAGGGCGTTGACCCAGGATTTCGGCAGGGTCAAAATACTGGACGCCATTCATGCCGCCAAACCAATGTCTTCCTTTACGATCTTTATAAAAAGAGGTGTAGTTAAATTCATTATTGGACAAACCATCTTCTTCATAAAAATTCTGAATGGAACCGTCTTTCGCTCGATAGCAAGAAAGTCCATTGTACGTGCTGGCCCAGATATTGCCTTGCTCATCGCTGAGTATCCCGGTGACATTATCATTCGCCAGGCCTTCTTCTTGCGCAAAAATCCGAATCGTGTTTTCCTTTTCATCGTACCTGTTGAGTCCCCCGCCAAACGTACCTATCCAAAGAACTGTATTGGCATCATAATAGAGGGTCAAGACATGATTGCTGCTCAATGCAGGTGTTGTCGCTGTATTTAGTTCCTGAAGGATTTGCCCCTTTCTGTCGATTCGATATAATCCATTTTTTTCAGTGGCGACCCAAATCGTTCCATCGTGATGTTCAAGAATAAATTTCGTGTATATTTCATGTTGATCGAAACTGTTTTCATTCAGCAGCTTTTTACGTTCACCCGTCTTCGGGTTATATGCCGTGAGACGTTCCAGAGTGGATCCAAGAACAAAGGTTCCATCCTTTAGCAGGCCAAACGGGTTGGCGGTAAACCGATCCGCTATTCTGCTAAAATCAACCATCACCCAAGGCTTTAGCGTAGTCAGGTCAATCTTAATTAAATGATCCGTCAGTGTCCATACCGCATTATCATAAATATCCGCTACAAAATGTTTCGCTTCTTCAACGAGGTTTGGAACATGAGGATCCCCGACAGAAAGAAAAAAATGATCTGACTTTACGGATGAGATGATCATCCGATGTAATCCGATTTCACCTTTCTCACAATAAGCCCAGATCCTGCCTTGCTTATCTTCAAATATCCCACGCATGGCATTGCCCCATGCTGCGCCGGATTTATTAAAGGCTGTTTGAAATATCTGCTTTTGATTGGGCAATTTGATGAGGCCATTATCAGTGGCCACCCACATCAGGTTGGTTTGATCTTCATACAAGCCTTGAATAAACCCAAACTGCAAGGCCTCTTTCAGCACATTTGAATAATCTGTCCACAATTGATCATTGCCCCATCTGAGCAATTGTGTTTTTGTTGAAAACCAAACATTGCCCTGGCTGTCTTCGATACCATTATACGCTAATGTCGATAAACTGTCTAAAATCTCTTCCACCTGCTTATTTACTGGATGATACAACCAAACCGCATTTTGGCTTTTCGGAAATAGAAATATCCGGTTACGACTATCCGTAAATAAAGGTGTAAAAAACATGGTCGTTCCATACCAATTGAAACTATCAAGCTTGGATTCATGCAGGAGTTCTCCGTCAGGGGCATATTGCTTAAGTCCACCTGTGACGGTACTCCACCATGCATTACCAGATGTATCGATGGCTATGCTGGTAAATTCCCTTCTGCCTCTGGGAGATCTGGCTACTTCTTTAAATGGTCCTTCTGCAATGTTTCTGCACAAATATTGCTGCAATGCATCTTCCCAGACAATCCATAAACTTCCGTCTTTTCCGATATGGAATTGCAAAATATTGCCTCCTATTCCTAACGCTTTGGAGATATCCTTGAATTCAAAGTTATTTTGGTTCAGCTCAAAAAGCTTGCTGTCTGCGACAAGCCATAAGGTGCTATCTGTGATGGCATGCAATCCGCCAATAGCAATATCTCCTCCCGGAAAAAATCGGTCGGCCCGTCGATCATTGCCGAAATGTGTGAAGCGATAACTATCATATCTATTGAGTCCCTGTCGGGTACCAATCCACATCAGGCCCTGGTGGTCTTGGGTTATCGCAGTTACATTCCTGAAACCTAACCCATCTTCAATCGTCAGGGCCTGGCCTCTGGGAAGCGGTTGGGCATCAAGGGAAAAAGTAATAAAACAAAGAAAGACAGGGGTAACCAAACGGAAACAGTGGGTCAGAAGTGCCTTAAAGATTATTTGGTTTTCGCCCTTTGCCATTAAATAAGATACAATTCGATCTGCAAAGTATTGGATTTTATGAACATAGTATCCCCTCGCATCAAGATGTGATAGCGGTCATGGTTTGGGGATGTACCTTTGAAGCATGAAACCTATCGCCCTGGCCATCGTTGAAGACGACCCGATCATCCGGGATAGTCTCAGAACCTTCCTGGGTGGGGATCCGCAATTTGAACTGGTGCACACAGCTGTTTCAATGGAGGACTTCCTTCAGACATTGCAGCAAGATGAAAGGATATCACCTTCAGTCCTATTGTTAGATATACAACTGCCCGGGCAGTCCGGCATCGAAGGTATCCCTTCGATTAAAAAATTACGCCCAGGTATTGATATTATCATGCTCACCACCTTTGAAGAAAGTGATAAAATCTTCGCTGCATTGTGTGCCGGCGCGTGCTCGTATTTATCAAAACGTGTTTCACTGGTCACCATTCGCGATGCTGTGCTTACAGTACACCGCGGTGGTTCTTATATGTCACCAAGCATCGCCCGGAAAGTGGTTGAGCATTTTGCGCCGGTACCCAAAAAAGAAGATGGTCCCTTGACGGCGCGCCAGCAGGAAATCGTGGATTGTATCGTCGATGGTTTGAGCTATAAAATGACAGCAGACAAACTTGGTATTTCCCTCGATACAGTGCGCACACACATCAAGCACATCTACCAGACACTAGAGATAAATAGTAAAGGGGAGTTGATCAGGAAGGCATTGGATAAAAAATAAATTTGTATTTGTATAGACGCATTTATTCGCTTCTCTATATCAATAAATTTCTTCAAAAATCATTGAAGGATACATTTCTGATACACAAATTTTCCACCCAAATCTACCACCAGGAGATACAATCCGCGCGGTAATTGTCCAAGGCCAGCCAACAGATAAGAATCACTAGGGCTTGTAGGCATATCATCCAGTACCGGATTGCCGAAGCTGTCGTATACTAAAATGCGTTTTACAGATGTGCTTTTTTCAAAGAAAAACTTTATCCAATCCGTTGCTGGATTAGGGTGGATGCTGATGATGTTTTCAAATGGTATCTCCTGTGCAGAGACCGTAGTGATCACCAGGTCAAACTGAATACTATCTGTCCCACAAGCATTAAAGGCTTTGATCGTGATCTGGTAGGTGCCGGAGGTATCAAAGACGTGCTGTGCGGTGGGTCCTGCAACGAGTAAACTATTTCCTAGCCACCATTCCACATATTGATCCTGATGGCCGGTAAAATTAAAGACATAAAGTGAATCATATATTCCGACATCATACTCGATATCGACGTGAGGTAATACATGTATTGCAGAATCGATCTGTTGTGTATCTGCACCAAATGCGCTCCCAACCGTCAATCCGATGTCAAAATAACCCGTATCCGTATATACAACAGATACTTCCGGCTGGTCACTTGAGTTAGGTTGACCTCCTTCTATCCACCATTGGTAAGTGTATAAGGTATCCTGCATACTGCTGACCAAAAGGATGGTATCTCCAAGACAAATAGTATCCCCAGAAATAATAAATGCGGCAATAGGAGCGAGTGCAATTTCCACAGATTGGTATGCTGTATCTGAACCACAATAGTTAGTTACAATTTGCTGGACTTCATATATCCCATTTTGGGTATAGCTGTGCATCGGATCCATCTCTGTGCTAAATGTACTGTCTCCGAAACTCCAGGAATAAGTATTGCCTAGTCTTTGGTTACTCCTGAAGTGTGCTGTGTTTTCATTCAGGGTATAGGTAAATCCCGCATGAGGTTCAGGGTATACAATGATATCGAATTTGAGTATCGTGCTAAGTGATTGAGGAGAAGAAAATCCATAAAGCGGGAAACGGATATGCCTGGGTTGGGTTTGACTGGGATTGGAGACAACCAGTATCAGACTGTCATTTTGTGGGAAATAACCCTCAGAAAAATCAAAAAAAGGTAAATGCGTATAGATCCCCCAAAACCGAATGTTATTATTGGGTGCATAATAATCCGCAGGTCGGATATAAACAGTGTCTCCCGGGCAAGCTTCTATTTCGATAGTCATAGTAGAGGTGTCTCCCTGTATACACACGTAAGGAAGTGTTTCAATTAATGGGACATCATAGGAACATATAGTGCTACCCCCATCCCATGAACCTATTTCCTTATCGGAAAAAGTAAAATAACCAACGGTCAACTCGTCTACCTCATCATCCGGATCACAATGAAACTCTAATTCTGATTTGATCCTGAGGCGAAACTCAAAATTCCAGGGGCCTTGATTTATTCCGCAAGAGCCACCATCACCCCAATCGACACCTATCGGTGGTCCGGGTATAGAGCAAGTACCATTTATCCCGTATGCAAACCATCCCCTTGGCAGCAGGGAGCCTGACACACCATTCCAGCATGGACCACAACATCCTGGTAATAAACCCCCGAGTGGTATACAGTCATTTTGAAAATAACTGTGACAAATATCCAGAAATCCATTTCCGTCAAAATCGGCTACCTGATAATCATTGTGGTCTGAATGATAATCTACATCTGTAAACCATGACCAGGTGGTATTGCTATAAACACCATTGTTTGGCGCATGGGTGGATTGTTGATTCAGGGTACTCGATTTAGGTTCTCCTGTAAAATCAAATGATTCTAAACTCCAGGCATTTCCAAAAACAGGTACAAGGCCCTGCACCCATTGACAACTGTTAATACTGCTGTTGTATGAATTGACTTGCATGGAAATATTTAGTTCCTCTCCGGTAAAAAAGGGGCGTTGAGGGTTTTCAATAAATACATCCCTTGTAATGGTAAGTGCTTTATCCTGTCCGCAATTAACATCAACAATCTCTTTATTCACACAAATAGTAAAATCAAATCCCAGATCACTTAACCCGACTACAGCAATGTAATAGGCTCCCCATTCTATTCTTTTCCCCACCAAATCAATACTACCATTGAGGCTCATCACACAAAACTGTTCATTGATGGTCACTGGTAATGGAAATAATTCATTACAATTTCAATTGGAACCAAAAAGCTGCATCATAAAGACATCTTTCAGCTCCCCTTTAATCTGGAGACTGAAATGAGTAGCAAATGACCAATCAGAAATTTTATACCAAACCACAGGAAACCCTGAATTCCGACAGGGGGAATATTGCATTAAATCAGGCTGGGCGTCTTTGGTTGTACCATTTATACAAATGAATATGTCGCCTGTATTTCCGGAAATAGAGATCGCCGTACTGCAATCATCATTGGATACCTGCGCCTCCATACCGACATAGGAAAACATGCTAGTCATCAGGCAAAACATGAGAAATCGTCTACCTGAGAATGCTTTCATTCTGTTACTGTCATCCATCATTGTGTAAATAGTCTAATTGGGTAATGTGTTGGTCATCCCTGCATAGATAAGATACTCATTAAATCCTAAAGGCTGCCTATCTCCTATCCTACGTGAATCCATGAGGATCGGGATCTCTATTTCTGCCACTCTCCTGCCTCCTATTTCCTGCCTCCTATCTCCTAATTAGCAAACACCATCTTCTTCGTAGCAATCATCTGATCATCGATATAAAGAGAGTACAGATACGTCCCGACCATATTATACCCATGATGATACAAGACTTCATTCATGCCTTCTCTGACCTCGAGTGGAATTTCCTTTATCAATTTCCCATTCAAATCCGTGATCAATATTCTGGCTTGATGGTTATTGGCTGGACCGTGAACCAAAAAACTGATGATGGTAGATTCATCAAATGGGTTTGGCCTGTTCTGTAATAATTCAATGCCATTGCCGGACGTACTTTCTTCAAGGGTACCCGTGAGACGAGCTAGTACTTCATCTGAAAAGAGACTTTCAATGCCTCTGTCATCAATTGAAGCAGCCGATATAAAGATATTTAATTGCCTGTTCGGTAGCACAAATACGCCTGACTTAGAACCTGAGATATAATAGAGTGTATCAAAGTCATTGGCATTGACGCGCAGGCCAACAACATAATGATTCAGATCCAGTGAGTCTTCAATCTCGACATAAAGGTAGTCGCCATCTTGTCCAAAGGTTTTGATAGAAGGTCGGTCAGGCCCTAAGGCAGCCATGGCGGCTGTGTTACCATTGATGGTGGCATTGCGGGAGAGATAATTGAAATCTACAAAAAAACTATCGATCACGTCATCACCATCCGTATCCACGCCGAGAATATCTTCGGAGGTATGTTGGCGGTCGTGATAATCGGGATCGCTTACATCAGCATTACCATGTTCATTGGCGGATGTAAAGCGCATAGCTCTGAATCCGTTTTCTCTGAAAGGAATATGATCACTTCCTCTACCGGTGCGATCTTCGGCAGACATAATCGTCACCAACATCGGCACGTCTGCTAAGGGGCGAATCATCTCCTGATATTCAAGTTTAATAAAACGACTTAACGCTTTATGAGGAGAATTGAAGCCACCAAAAGAAAACAATCTGACTTGAGTGCTATCGATGTGATTGAGGCCGGGACAAGAGGGAGCTGAAGAAGTTTCTCCACATATAATACCACCAACGATGTCATTGTTCAGCACCGCTTTGATCGGGATGTTCTGTGCTGTGGCATAATCTGCAAATGCATTGGAACCAACCAGGCCTTGTTCTTCACCAGTGACGGTCATGAAAACGATCGTATGATCATAGACATAAGCGCTCATGATGCGCGCCAGCTCGAGGACGAGGGCAACGCCACTACCATTGTCCTCCATGCCTTCTGCCAGGCAATTGATGTCGCAATTGTCTGCACAGCGGCTATCCAGGTGAGCTTCGATGATGATACAGGAAGGATCTGAGCCGTCTCTGCCAGGTAAAACCGCTACTACATTTTTATGTCTTCCCATGCCGCAGACATCCTGGTCAAATTGTAAATAGCCTGTGACCAGTCTTCCATTCTGGTTGGTACTGTATCTGTCAAACTGTGCCAGGACCCATTTGCGGGCGGCGCCTATACCTTTATCGACAGCCATCGTATCAGAGCCTGTGTTGCGATTGTGAAATGTGCGCAAGGCCAGCAGGGTGGCTTTCATCGAATCAGCACTAACTCTGTAGATCAGATCTTGACTGATCGCATATGGATCATCTACAGGAAAAGCGGGCAGGTAATCAGCAGGATCATAATTGCCCTTGAGAATATCGAATATCACCGGGTTGCTAAACTGGGTGTTTTCCTGTGCTGAAATACCTGAAGTGAACAGTACACAACAGATGATAAGATAGGATAATGATTTCATGATGAAAGGCTTGTTGACTAAAGATAATGAATAAGGAGTTAGGAATTAGGAGATAGGAGCTAGGAAATAGGAGATAGGAGCTAGGAAATAGGAAATAGGA
>JAWXAW010000066.1:0-3922 GCA_034439675.1 Saprospiraceae bacterium
GCTCCTGCGACCACATGAAGAACCAACGAAAACGGTAGGCCGTTGCAGGA
The DNA here is from genome assembly GCA_034439675.1 of Saprospiraceae bacterium. GTDB lineage: Bacteria > Bacteroidota > Bacteroidia > Chitinophagales > Saprospiraceae > Opimibacter. The sequence goes on from JAWXAW010000066.1 coordinate 51, forward strand.
GTTTGCTCCTGCGACCACATGGAAAACCAACGAAATACTAAAAAAAGAATTCCATTATAGAACCCTATTGGAATTCTCATGGTTGCTGGAGCAAACTCATGCAACGGCTAATGCCATTTAATCTTACAGCAATTCCTTTACATGAGACTATATAGGAGTTGTGTATAAAAGGGAGCTTAAAGGGACTAAATTCATATCTTAGAATTCAAGTCCCCTTCAGGCGATGCGCTGAGCTTTGTCGAAGTGGGATTTAGAAGTAAAAAGTGAGAAATGGAAAATCTCACTCAGGGTTTAAGAATATAAGTTCATAACCCTTTCAATTGCTTCTTTGATGGCAGCAAGGGTTCGTCGGACATCGTCTTCATTGGTGCGCCATCCACTGACAGAGACACGCATACAGCGTTTCCCTTTAAAGGTTGAGGGTTGAAAGAAAGCTTCACCTGATGCATTGATCGATGCGATGACTTTTTCTGTGAAGTGGTCATGCTTTGATTCATCATCTCCTCCTTCAGGATTTATAAATCTCAAGAGTCCCTGGTTGATAATAGGATAAGCCAACACTTCAGTATTTGGCAATTGACTTGCGCCTTGCACAATAGAGGTTGCATGTTGGCATAGGCGATCTACTAGTTTTTCAATGCCAGATACACCTAGTTCTTTGATGACAGCATACGTTGTATATCCTCTTGCTCTTCGCGAAAGTTCAGGTGTCCAGTTGTATTGATCTCTTGCTTTACCATCCTCCTTCAGATATCCGGCTTGACTTGTGAAGGTCTTAAAATGTGCTGCGGGATGAGCGATAAAAGCATAACCGCTGTCGTAGGGCACGTTGAGCCATTTGTGGCCGTCTGTAGCCCATGAATCAGCCTGTTCAGCACCTGTCATCAAATGCGCATAGGTTGGACTTGCGGCGGCCCAGAGTCCAAAGGCACCATCAATATGAACCCAAGCCTTGTGTTTATGTGCCAATGGTATGATAGACTCGAAATCATCAAAAGCCCCGGTGTGTATTTCTCCGGCCTGAAGGATAACCATGGTGGGTGTAACCTGGTCACGTTCAAATTCCTTTTTAACTTCGTCAATATGCAGCTTCCCATACTCATCGGATGGAAGTTCAACTACAACATTTCGACCAAAGCCTAACATTCGCAATGCCCTGGTGATGGTATTGTGTTTCTGATCTCCGCAGAGGATCCTGATGCGAGGAGCGCCGTAAAAGCCGTCCTTGTCAATATCCCAACCGGCTTGTTGAAAGAGATGATTTCTGGCCACATTAAGGCAAGTAAAATTGGCCATCTGGCATCCGGTCACAAAAGTAAAAGAGGCGTGTTCCGGCAAATGGAGTAATTGTTTTAACCATGAACCTGCAATCTCTTCAACGATACTGCTTGAGGGTGTACAAGCATAAAGTCCAGCATTTTGATCCCATGCCGACGTCAACCAATCTGCTGCAATTGCGGATGGATGCGAGCCCCCTATGACCCAAGCGAAGAAGCGGCCGGATTGATTGAGATTCAGGCCGGGGAGGGCGCTGCGGTTCAATTCCTCGATAACGGCTTCTGCCGCTTTACCCTGTTGTGGGAGGTTCCAGTCCCAGAGCAATTTTAGTCCTTCATACGAAGAGCGGGCTCCTACTGGATTCATATCAACACCCTCAAGGAATTCATTGCCGAGGGAAAAAGCCTTTTCCAAAGCAGGTTTGTATCGATTGGATGCGTCTGACATATGTGCGTAAATTAAAATCTCCCGATAGAATGAAACCCAATATAGGATATGCCAGGAACTCCATGCAGAATTACCAGCCTTATAACTGATCTGACCGACAAGCATATCATGTACTTCAGGTAAAATGTCGAAATTCGCCCTATGGATTTAACCCCCCTCTTCATCGGAGCAGGAACTGGCCTCGTAGTGGCTTATGTGTTGTTTTACCTCTTGCACAAAAGCAATTCTGTGCCCAAAGAGGACTATGAAACGCTTTCCACAAAACTCAATGACATTACATCCACTCTAAAACTAACAGAAGACCGGCTCTACGGCCAGCAAGAACAGACTTTATCATTTCGCCAAAAGGCAGAATCCAAGGAATCTGAATTGTCATCCCTCCTATCCCGGACTGCTACGCTTGAGGCAACACTCAATATGAATGGTCAACGCCTGAAAGAGTTGTCTTCCTCTTTGATCGAGCAAACGGAGACCAATAGAACCCAACAAGCGGAAATAAACACCACGAAACAAAAGCTGGCTGAATACACGGCAAATAACGCTGCATTGCTTGACAAGCTTAATACGCAAAAGGATGACCTCCTGTCGATGCAAAAAACTGCCCATCTACAGTTTGAAAAACTGGCCCAGCAAATCTTTGAAGAGAAATCAGGCAAATTTACCGAAGCCAACAAGAACAACATCGAAGCACTCCTAAAGCCTTTGAATGAAAACATTGACACGTTCAAGAAGAAGGTAGAGGAAACCTATGACAAGGAATCCAAGCAACGTTTTTCACTTGAAGAAAAAGTAAAAGACCTGATCGAAAACACCCAGAAGATTAGTCAGGAAGCCAACAACCTTGCTTCCGCGCTGAAAGGTCAGGCCAAAAAACAAGGGGACTGGGGTGAAACCATTCTCGAGCGAATCCTTGAACTGTCAGGTCTTGAAAAAAACAGGGAATATTTTGTGCAGGAAAACCGCAAAGATGAAGAGGGTATAAATCAACGCCCCGATATCATCGTAAGACTGCCGGATGATCGAAACATCATCATCGACTCCAAGGTATCACTCAATGCGTACTTGCGCTATTCAGAAGCTGATTCCAAAGAGCAACAGGACATTTTTATCGCCAGCCACCTCCAGGCTATCAATCTGCATATTGACCAGTTGAGTGCCAAAAAGTATGAGGAGCTTACTTCTTCCCTGGACTTTGTGATCATGTTTATTCCGGTCGAACCTGCCTATATCCTTGCCGTACAATCCGACCCAGATCTATGGGCATACGCTTACACAAGGCGAATACTTTTAATCAGTCCGACAAATCTGATAGCTGTTCTGAAGATTGTAGCTGATCTGTGGAAGAGAGAAATGCAAAGTAAAAATGCTGTGGAGATTGCTACTGAAGGAGCCCGGTTGTATGACAAATTTGTAGGTTTCGTAACTACTGTCGAAGACATCGGCAAGCATTTATCGCGTTCGCAGGACGCTTACCACCAGGCTATCAGCCAACTAAAGGATGGAAAGGGTAACCTTATCTCCAGGGTACAGAAATTAAAGAAACTAGGTGTGAAATCCACAAAGCAGCTTCCAACCTCAATGCTTACGGCAGATCTGGAAGAAGATGAAACAGGTATACTACCGGAAGCGGAGACTTCTGAGGATTAAGCATTCCTGTTTGTATACGATTTTATCAAGGGCTGTTGATCCCATTTCAAGTTGAATATGCAACGCTTCATTCTGCATTTTCAGCAATTCGAAAGACTACTGACGCAGGATGAAACAGGACTTAGCACCTGGACCATTGATCATTTCAAAAAAGCAATACGGGAAGGAAAATATAAAGGCCTCGATGGTAGCCTGATGATCACGCCACCAATGCCTTGGCAAAACTATGGAGCCATCAATGAGGAAGTCCTTGCAAATCTGTGGATCTACCTGAAATCCATCAAGCCTGTCAAGAATGTGGTGCCCGCGTATATCCCACCGACGGAAGGCCAGGGAATAAGGAATAACGAAAATAAATTCTTATCCTGCCTTTTAGGGGTAGGGGCACAAGGTCGGTAACAAAAAAAAAAGTAAATTCTTAACCTGCCCTGTATTGGCGTAAGGTCGGTATCAGTGAACAAGGATTTCAGAAGGTAAAAGGATTTGTCAGGATACAGAAC
>JAWXAW010000067.1:0-18692 GCA_034439675.1 Saprospiraceae bacterium
CGCCCATGAATAGTCTGATTACGATCGTCAGGGGCGGATGCAATACGCCCATGAATAGTCTGATTACGATCGTCAGGGGCGGATGCAATACGCCCATGACGATCGTAATCAAATACAGTAATACTTGTTCAAGTCTTGAATAACAACTCTTTCAAATAGCTTAATTAGATTTGGGAGGGCATTCGAATTATTAAAATGGAATTTACCGCATGTATTGAAAACTTTAATACCAGGTTGTGGTCCTATCATCTCAAGGTACCGAACCTTGTTGCGAATCATTTTCTGGAGCAGGAAGTTAAGCGGGTTGTGTGCACTCTGAATAAAACCGTTGAGTTGCAATGTGCGATCATGCCGGCAGGGGACGGCATGTATTTCATACTCATCAACAAAAAAATAAGGGATCAACTGAACCTGAAAGAAGGATCTAAGGTGGAGGTACGACTGGAAAAGGATGAAAGCGAATTCGGCCTACCTTTTCCTGCTGAACTAGCTGAAGTCATGGAACAGGATAAAGTGGGAAGGGACTACTTCTATAAATTAACACCAGGCAAACAACGCAACCTCATCTATGCGGCTGGTCAGGTAAAAAATCCTGATTTACGGATCCAGCGAGCGATGGTACTCGTAGAGCACCTCAAGAAAAATAAAGGGAAGATTGATTTCAAGCAATTGTGTGCCGAGTTAAAAACAACTTCCTGACGCTGCGAAATAAAATTAAACGTTAATTTTTAAAAAATCAAACGCTAATTTTCTTCTTCGGATCCTTTTTCTTACTGTCCTTCTTCTTAGTCTTTGTGGCAGCAAGTTTTTGATCGACCATCAGGGAGAGGGCATCCACCTTTTTCTTGCCCTTGTCCTGCTTCTTCTTTTTAAGGTCAGCTTTATCTGATATTTTCTTTTTCTTCTTACGATCCTTCTCTGCCGACTTTTTCTTCTTATTCAGCTTTTTCTCTTCTTGCTTTATCTTTTTCTCTCCTTGCTTTTTCTTTTCCTCTTCTTGCTTTTTCCTTTTCTTTTCGTCCTTTTTCGCTTGTTTGGCCAGAATGGTTGCTGCTATTTGGGTACCTCTACAATCAGGCGAACCGCAGTAACAAGCGTATTCTTTTTTCTCCTTGTCTGTGATCTTACCAGGCACCTGAAGGTGATAGTCATACACGAGCTCTTCACCTTGCTTGATGGCCCTCACTGACTTAATAAAGATTTTATCTCCATCCTGTTCGGTTTCACAATTCGGATCACATCCATGATTGACATATCGTGCATCACCACCTTCATTACCATTGATCACTCTTTTCTTGCTGATCTGAAAAAGCATAGTGTGAGAATGTCCCTCTTTGTCGGTAGAAATCCCTATATCATCTGCTTCTTTTTCAGAGATGATAGGGCCGTTATATTCCAACACCCTGATCCCTGTACGGACGGGTCTCTTTGCAAAAACTCCACGCCCGTGGATTTTTGAAGTGCGGACGATATGATAAGGTTGTGTTTTCATATGCAGAATCATTAAAGGGGTGTAAATATGGGGATAACCTTTTGAAAAATGTTACAAATTCTTAACCTTTACATTACAAATGGAAAAATTTACATACCCTAACTTATTATATAATATCCTAATATAGAGCAGGATGCAGCCAAACAAAGCAGTGTGTTTGAGGCTTCAGACTACCTACCCCCGAGGATCAAATTAAAGAAAATCACCCGATTCCCTTTTTATCTGACCTGTGGCCAGGCACCCTTTCTTAGGTAAGACTGTGAGCATTGTGGCGTGTGGGTTTGAGTCTTCGTGGGCGCTTCCGGTGGTTTTGTGCAGTAAACATTTTCCTTAGTTTTACCGTACTAATGAATCCTTGAACAAAAGCTATTATGAGAAGAAGACTATCCGGTCTTATTGCCTTGGCATGCCTTTCCATCGGAACCATAAGTGCCCAGACAACTGAAGAATTGATGGCCATTCAGGCTGCAAAGGCCGCTGAACTTGCAACCTTGGAAGGTCAGTTAACTGATCTGACCGCTACGGTGGATGCCCTTAAAACGGAAGTCGCCGGGCTGACCGATCAGATCACCCCTTATCCCCGCTGGGATATCGGAGCCCGTGGTAATATCGGCTTTAACATCTCCAACTTCAACGACTGGTTGTCCAAGGAATCACCCAATACCAATGCGATCAGCATCGGGTTTACAGGTAATGGATATGCTAACCTCGATCAAAAGAAATATTTCTGGCGAAATAACCTGAACGTTGCGCTTGGGTGGCAAAAATTTGACGATGAGGATGATCCTAACGATGACAACAAAGAGTTTAAAGTTACGTCTGATGCCTTTAATATGACCACCCTTTTTGGGTACAAATTATCTGACAAATGGGCACTCTCTACGCTGGCAGAATATCGTTCATCGCTGATTGACAACTTCAATAATCCTGGTTACCTGGATGTCGGAGCCGGAGCCACTTGGACACCTATCAAAGATTTGGTGGTCGTCATCCATCCGCTCAACTATAATTTTGTGTTTTCCAACACAGGCTTCGATTACCAGAGTTCCTTTGGTACCAAAGTCGTAGCGGATTATAAAAGAGAAATCGTAAAAGGGATCAACTGGACCTCCAACCTTTCCGCCTTTTTGAGTTATAAGGGCATGGATCTGTCCAACTGGACCTGGATCAATGGACTGACTACTTCCGTCAAAGGGTTTGGTATCGGGCTTGATATTGGGCTCCGAAGCAACAAGCAGGAGGCTGAAGCAGCAGGACGTACAAATAATCCATTGCAGACCTATTGGATATTTGGATTGACTTATGTACTCGGAAAATAAAATATGTGCATACAGGATCTGCTCTGAAAATAAAATTGAGTCTTTGTCTGCTTGTCATAACCATTGGCTCACGACAGATCATTTCACAATCTTTTTATTTCGGGGCAGATCTTTCCTATGTCAATGAGATGGAAGCGTGCGGCGCCGTTTACACGAATGATGGTACCCCCCAAAATGTTTATGGCTTTTTTGCAGACAATGGAGCCAATCTGGTGAGACTCCGGCTATGGCATACACCCTCATGGTATGATCCATTAAACCAGGGAGAACGGTATAGTGACTTTGAAGATGCACGCAAATCAATCATTCGTGCAAAAACACTTGGGTATAGTGTTCTGTTGGATTTTCATCTTTCAGATACATGGGCTGATCCAGGCCATCAGGTAGTACCTTCAGCGTGGGCGGGTGTAGTGGATAATCAAAACCTATTAGCTGACTCCCTCAGAAACTATATCCATAGCGCCCTGACCAAACTAGGTAATGAGGGACTCCTTCCTGATATCATACAAATAGGTAATGAAACGAACAGGGGAATTCTATTGTCACAACAGGTCAATGATCAGGGATGGACTTTGGATTGGAATCGAAATGTATTTCTATTTGAAGCTGCAGCCGCAGCTATTGATCAGGTTGAAGCGGACTTTAATACACCAATTCAAAAAGCAATTCATATCGCAGATCCGGAAGATGTGGAATGGTTTATCGGGCAGTTTATTTCCAATGGATTCAACAACTTTGATATCATTGGAATCTCTTATTACTGGCAGTGGCACCAACCTATCAGCATCCCGCAGGTCGGTCAGATTATTACTTCACTAAAGGCGGACTATCCTGACAAGAAGGTCATGATCTTTGAAGCAGCTTATGGCTGGACCACCCAAAATGCTGATGGTGCCAACAATCTGCTTTTTAATGCGCATCCATCGTATGCTCCGTTAAGTCCTGCCAATCAAAAAAAATGGATGGTGGATTTGACGCAGAGCGTCATCGATCATGGCGGTTCGGGTGTTGTTTATTGGGAACCTGCATGGGTCAGCACTGGATGCTCTACGCCATGGGTGCAGGGTTCCTCCTGGGACAATGCAACCTTCTTTGATTTCGACAACGATCTCATTACGGATGGAGGAATTGGATGGATGATGCATCCGTATGATTTTACTTCATCAACTGAATATCTCCCAGCCCAAGCGGGTAGACTTGAATTATCCTATACTGATGAGAAAATTAATATCAGGAATACAAACAGCCTTCATCTGCGTTTTCCTTGTACCCTTTCAATCTTTGCGACTGACGGGAAAGTAATCCTTTCACGGAAGATCGCTTCTGCTGATGAGCAGATCATACGCATTCCCGTGCCGGGTTTACTGTCGGGGTGTTATGTGGTTTCTATAAGGGACGAAGCGTTTATGGGATCTACTGGTAAGATCTGTGTAGGTGCTCCATGAAATATATCGTTTGATCTTTCCTACCGTCAAAGACGGTCATCGGTGATCCTTCCCCGTAGAGATTTTTGTGATCTGTAGCATGCGAGCTTAAGTCAACTTAAGCTCAACTTTGTATGAAGAGATTTTTGTGATCCGTAGCATGCGAGCTTAAGTCAACTTAAGCTCAACTTTGTATGAAGAGATTTTTGTGATCCGTAGTACGCGAGCACTTCGACCTGCTTTCGCTCATCCAAGCGCTACAGCTCTGTAACCAACTGCTGACCACCTACAAACCCCCCTGCCCCCTGAAATGGGGACTTGAAGAAATCTAATTTAAATCTGCTCCCACTTTCAGGGGGCAGGGGGTCAGCACGGGCAATTTTGGCATAAAAAAAGGGCAGTGATTTTCGTCACTGCCCTTTCAATCCAAACAGGGTAATCTTTAATTTTTAGTAATTGCATACCGGTATTTCGGCACACCTACGATCAGCAGTTCGATCGTATAATTGCCTGCTTCGGCAACAACAATATTCGCTCCGTTATACTCAAGCGTTTTATTATTGCCATCGTCCCCGAAATTGAAGCCCCAGTCATCATTGGCTCTGAACTTAATCTCTCCGGCTACAAGGTCCAAGGTGATGGTGAACTTATTCGTTGCAGGGTCAAAGGTCAAATTCTGATCTGAATCCCATCCATTAGGTGTAGCGGATCCGATGAGTCCCCAGTCAGTGCGTAAACTAGTATGGGTAAGCTGATTCAGGTTTGCATTTAACTTATAGACTCCAGATGCGCCTGCAGCAATATCTGATCCATTCAGCTCCAGCGAACCATCACCGCCAGTGTCGCCATAATTGGTATCCCAGCTTGGTCCAACTGTGTATTTGTAGAAAGCATTGTCAATATTGAAGTATACAAAACCTTCATACTGACCATTGCTTCCCGGAGAAAACACAGCAGTAGAACTATCTGCCGGCGCCCAACCCTGATAGCTTCCTGGAACCTGAAGTTGTTGGATCAGGACATTTGATGGATACGGTGTGATCGAGATTGTCCGTACTGGTGAGGTATCTTTGTCAATATCATCAGTGACCGTGGCGATCACCCTGAAATCAACATTAGCTGGTATGTTGCCTTCGAGTTCTTTCGCTAACAGGATATTATTGATTTCGTCCTGGCTAACTGTCAGCGAAAGTGCATTCACATTACCTAAAACTGAAGGATTAGTGAAGTTGGAACCGGCGACATCCATTTCAAGTGAGTACGTGGTACCGGCAGCGAAGCCATAGTCTGCAGCGGTCCATGAAAAGACCGCATCAGTGGAATCATTTAATACCCATGATGCTCCTGCCGCAGGGGCGGTGATTTCCAGACCTCCATTCTTATGGAATACAGGGCCAAAACTGTCGTCAGTGCAGGACCATAGGGTGATACCCACAAGTCCTGATAAGACGATATATTTTAAAAATTTCATATTGTTATTTTTTTTGCTTCAGAATTGAATACGATTAATACCCGGAATTTTGCTGGAGATTAGGATTGGCACCAATATCTGCTGATGGAATCGGGAAGATGTTGAAATTAGCACTGACGGATGCGCCATCTTTCACACCACCTTTCCATTGCCACAGATAATCGGTATCGGCAAATCGACCATAGCGGACAAGGTCCGTACGGCGATGTCCTTCCCACAACAATTCACGGGCGCGTTCATCGAGGATAAAGTCAAGCGTCAAGGTGCTCTGATCTACATTTCCGGAAGCTCCATCATAGGCACGAGTCCTGATCTCGTTTACATAATTGACTGCAGAAGCGTTGTTACCACCTCCTCCGCGCAATACAGCTTCAGCATACATCAGATATACGTCTGCAAGCCTGAACATCGGGAAATCCGTATCCACATGCACTAGGTTTGAGCCCGGTTGACCTGTGGATGTGACATTACGCCATTTAGCGACAGCATAGCCATTTGAAAACTGCGAAATATCATCGATATCCAATGACTGGCCTTCCGTTACGAAAAGCGCCCTCTTATCAAAACTGGTCAATTCAATAGAATACGTATGATCCGGTTTGTCCAGGAACAGCGTGATTTTATAGTTGCCTGCATTGGCAATGGTGATATTTGATCCATCTTTTTCAAGTAAAGCATCGTTTCCGGTATCCCCATAATTTAAGCCCCAATCATCATTTGCGCGGAACTTAATATCACCTGGTACCAGATCAAGCTGAATGCTCCATGTCCCTGCAGCCACGTCATAGGTGAGATTCTGATCTGAATCCCAGCCACCTGGCGTAGCAGAGCCAATCAGGCCCCAATCAGTCCTGAGCAAAGTGTAGGTCAAGGTATTGAGATCAACATCAATTTTATACATACCTGCCTCTCCGGCCTTGATATTGTCACCTCCTGCATCAAGTACGCCGTCAGCTCCCGTATCTCCATAGTTGACATCCCAGCCTGGTCCGTCAGTAATTTTAAATTCTGTATTGGCATCAGGAAAATAGAGATATCCTTCATATTTGCCATCTACATTGGCAGATGCAAGTACTGTAGTCGTCTTGGTCGGATCCCAACCCTGGTATCCACCCGGAACATACAATACAGGATAGGTTGTATTACCAGGATTTGGTGCTACAACCAAACTTCCTGAACCAACAGCAGGGAATTTAGCAACAATCGCACTTGTGGTGCGTACACCTCCCCATCCACCATCGATCCCAAAATCAGCTGGAAGCATTGATCCTCCAACAGGTGCATGAACTAAAAAGGTGGTTCCTCCCCATGTCTGCGTCCTCAATCCATCAAAAGCAACTGCGAAGATAAATTCAGGTGACGTGTTATTATCTGCCAGGAACATGTCTTCATAATGATCATCGAGGGTATAGCCTGCGTTGATAACCTTTTCGCAATACGTCACACAATCAGCATTGCGGGCTGTTCCTGTATAGACCTCAGCATTGAGATAAACCTTAGCGAGCAATGTCCAGGCAGCAGCTTGATCAGCCCGCCCATATTCATTTCCTTTTGGTGCAACGAGTGCATTCTCGATGGCCTTTAGTTCACTTTCAACATAGGTAAACAGGTCAGCGCGGTTGATTTGTTGAGGGAAGAATGCACCCACAATATCCGATTCGGTGACAAAAGGAACATTACCAAAATGGTCCATCGCATGCCAGTAACTGAGTGCTCTGAGGAACCTTGCTTCAGCACGGTAGTTTCCGATCTGCGTTCTCAGATCACCGGTCACTCCCCGATCATCCAGTTTAGCGTCAGTAGTCTCACGCAGATATTCATTGCACAATGAAATCTGGTAGAAAATACGGCTATAGAATGCATTGATGAACACATCATTTGCATCCCAGTTCTGGAAATGAAAATCCTTGATCGTCTGGTCATTCCATCCAATCACGGCTTCATCAGTTGTAAGTTCCTGGTGGTACCAAAGACCTCTGATATACTGTCCGAATCCCTCATCAATTCCAGAGATGTCGGGTTGACCTGATGGCCCTTGTTGACCACTGACAGCAAGACCGGCATAGAGCTTAGCCAACACCTGGCGATAAGCCTCAGGATTGTCAAACACAACATCCGCAGTAGTCGCATCATCATCTATCGGCACGGTGTCGAGATCATTGAAACATGCCGGAAGTACGGCAAGCAGTAAAAGGAGAAAGAATAAATTATAAATCGATACTTTTTTCATATCATATTTTGTTTGAAGGCATTTTAAAAATTAACATTCACACCCATTAAAAAGGTCCGTGAACGTGGATAGACATTATTGTCAATCCCACTGAATACTTCCGGATCGATACCATCATACCTTGTTACAAGCAGTGGGTTCTGAACAGTGGCATACAATCGTAAAGACTCAATGGCTGAACCAATGTTTCCAAAATTATAGCCTGCTGTGACATGGTCAATTCTGAAGAAAGAAGCATCCTGTACGTAATGATCAGAGAAATATCGTGGGGAATTGATATCAAGCGTCTGCGTTTCACCATGGACATTGTTAAGATATCCTCCGCCGGCACCACCTGAACTGTTGTATACAAAGTCATAAACAGCCTGGTTGGCAAGATTATTATTATAAACGAAATTGCCTAAAGAAGCCCTTGCTCCGGCAGAAACATCGAAGCGACCTGCATTCACACCTGTATAAAACCCGAAAGTTGCATCCGGTCTTGCTTTTTTATAACGATACATATCACTAGGATTAACTACCCCATCCCCATTACGATCTACATACAGCCCTTCGATCGGAATCCCAGCAGCATCATATACCTGTTCAAAAACAAAAAAGGAGTTTGCTGGATACCCTACAGAATGGATCTGCACATTATTCCCTACACCTCCACTGATACCGCCTGTCAATACGCCCTGGTAGTTAGGATCATCTGTAGCTGTCAATTTTGTGATTTCATTTTCGTTCAGGGCCACATTGAAGCCAAGTGTCCACTCATTATTGCCTTTGCGCCAAGGCACTGTATTGATCGCAAGTTCTACTCCACGATTCTCCAGGTCACCGACATTGGTGGTAAGGAAATTGGTGAGGTTGGTACCTGCCGGAACAGGCACAAAATTGATAAGGTCTTTGGTTTCTCTCAGGTAAAAGTCAATCGAGCCGAAAAGCCGATTGTCGAGCACTGAATAATCCATACCTAAATTATAGGTGGTAGTTTCTTCCCATTTGATATTGGCATCATATCCGTTTGGACGAAGTGTCGTATTAAAAGATCCACCAAAAGGATACTGAGCAGTAGATTGGCCAGTTTGGTAACTGGCTAGATAAGGATAATAGTTACCACCGATATCCTGCTGACCAGTAATACCCCAACTGAGCCTAACCTTGAGTCCTAGTGGATCTCCAGCGCTATTATCTGTCAATTTCCATGCGATGGCTGCGCCCGGGAACATACCCCATCGATTGTCTTCTGAAAATCTTGAGCTTCCATCACGACGCAAAGTTGCCGTAACCAGTAAATTCTCCCAAAGTGTGAAGTTGGCTCTACCAAAAACTGAAAGGAGATAATACTCTCTAGTATCATAATCAAAATCTGTGAGTGTATCCGGTTCTGCTTCAGCACTGAGGACACCAAAATAGTTATCAAAATAAAAATGCTGCCAAGAATATCCTGCCATCAGGTCTATTGCAAAGTCTTGATCTAATTCTTTTGCGTAATTCAGATACACCTCGAGCAACTCATTCTTATTTTCCTGACTGTAATTTTCATCACGTCCACCATTTGTGTTTTCAAATGCAGCAGTTGTAGGAATATACTTTCTGCCCTCCCCTTTTGAAAAATCATATCCAAGATTAAGATTAACTCTCAAATCTTCGAGAAAGAACAACCGATAATCGAATTCAGCGCCAAGGATATATCTGTTGACTTCAGAATTATTGTCAGTTTGCTCCAACAAAGCCAATGGATTGTCAGGACTTAATGTACTTGGGGTGCCATCTGTGTTCAACCAGGTGTAATATCCGCCATAATTGCTATTACCTGAATAAACAGGCTGTGTAGGATCAAAAGCGACTGCGGCGCCAATAGCCCCTTGCTCAGCAAAATGATTTTTGTCAATCATGTACTTACCACTCAGGTTCATCTGGAGCTTATTGTCAAGGAATCTTGGGTTCAGATTAAGCGCACCGGTAATACGATTGAAATTATCGGTCTTGATCAAGCCATCCCTGTCTGTGTATCCTAAGGAGACACGATAAGGCATCTGCCCTATTCCTCCATTGACGCTCAAACTATGATCCTGATAAAAACCATCCTGATAAATCTGATCCTGCCAGTCTGTGTCAGCAGATCCCATCAGCGATCGTGCAGGATGACCTTCTTCAAAACGTGAATTGACAAGGCCCCTGAATTCGCCTGCGTTGAGGTTGTCTGCGCGTTTGGCGATTTTGGATACACCTGCACTGCCGTTGTAAGACACGCCTAGTTTTGATCCCAGAGTTCCTCTTTTGGTCGTAATAATGATGACCCCGTTAGAAGCTCTCGAACCATAAATAGCAGTCGCAGAAGCATCTTTCAACACAGTGAACGTTTCAATGTCATTCGGATTGACAATATTGAGGTTGTTTCTTGATCCACTGATTGGATTACTTGCCACAGGGACACCATCTATAATAATCAACGGATCGTTTATAGCGGAAAGTGATGAACCACCCCGGATCCTGATTACTGCTCCTCCACCAGGTTCGCCATTGGTCGTAACATTTACACCAGCTACCTTACCAGCGAGCAACTCCTGGGGAGACGTTATAGATCCCTTGTTAAAATCTTCGCTTTTGACTGTTGCAATCGAACCAGTCACATTTTCCCGCTTCACTGTTCCATACCCGGTGATCACAACATCCTCCAGGACGGCGCCTTCAGCCATGATGGCATCAAGACGATTGGCGGTCCCTAAGCCTTTGATGACCGCATCATAACCGGTATAGGAAAACTGTAATTGCGTGGCACCTGCCGGTACCTGCAATGTATATCCGCCATCAAAATCCGAGACGGTACCGACAGTAGTTCCCAAAACCTGGATATTAACTCCGATCATAGGTTCTCCCGCCTGATCTGTGACTGTTCCTGTTACGGTCCGCTGTGCTTCTACGAAGCCCATGCCCATGACCCAAAAGACAGCCAGCATTACTAAACGCTGTAGTAGTTTATTCATAAGTCAGTTTAATTGGTATAATTGATAAAGTTTGTCCTTGAATTGAGAGTGGGTGTTCATTCGTTACCTTAGTTGTTCAGGGACCTTTGGATATGCAGCGGCTAATTTACACATGATTGGCAATTATCCAACAATAAAATATTTCATATTAAATGTAAATTTTAGCGTTATGAAATGCTTTTGGAATATTTTACCAACAATTCATAAACTAATTTGGAATAATTCCAAATTTATGTTGGCTGCCCTTGTAGCGATAACCCTACAACATTTTCCATTCACTGTGGCCAATGCTCAGGGTATAAACGATCAGGTGACCATAAACGCTGATGGCATCATGCTCTGGCGAGAAAATGGCAAGGAACTGACCGGATTTGGAGTCAACTATACCACTCCGTTTGCTCACGCCTACAGATCCGCTAAAAAGCTGGGAATCAACCTCAAGCACGCCATTGATCAGGACGTTTCCCACTTCTCCCGCCTCGGCCTCGATCTCTACAGAGTGCATGTCTGGGATTGTGAAATCAGTGATACGCTCGGAAACCTGATTGATAATGAACACCTTGAACTGTTTGATTACCTCCTGCAGCGCCTACAGGAGAAAAACATTAAAGCAATCATCACCCCCATCGCTTACTGGGGGAACGGGTGGCCCGATCCGGATGAGCAAACCCCGGGATTTTCAAGCAAATATGGCAAGGACGGCTGCCTGGTCGATCCGGCCGCGATCAAAGCACAGGAAAATTACCTGGTCCAGTTTATCAATCATGTCAACAGATATACAGGCATCGCCTACAAAAATGATCCTTCAATCATCGCATTTGAAGTTTGTAATGAACCTCATCATCGTGGCGAAGCTGAGCAGGTGGAGTCCTTCGTGCGCCGCATGAAAGATGCTATCAGGTCTACCGGGTGTACCAAGCCGGTTTTTTATAATGTGACCCATGCCATCCAGTATGCAGATGACTATTATGCCGCCGGCATTGATGGAGGAACTTTCCAATGGTATCCGACAGGCTTAGGATTTCAGAAAGAACTCGGTGGTAACATGTTACCCAATGTTGACAAGTATGAGATACCATTTGATGATGTCATGAAAAAAAACGGGTCAGCCCGTATTGTTTATGAGTTTGATGCCGCCGACATGGCTTCGACCTATATGTATCCTGCGATGGCGAGAAGTTTCAGGACTGCAGGTATGCAACTGGCGACTCATTTTTCTTATGATCCGACATTTCTTGCTCCGTTCAATACCGAGTATAATACGCATTATATGAATCTGCTCTATGCCCCTCGTAAAGCCCTAAGCCTGATGATCTGTGCAGAGGTGTTCAGGCAGATTCCGCTTTATTCAGATTATGGCCACTATCCTGACAATACATCCTTCGGTCCCTTCAGGATAAGTTATGAAGATGATCTCGCGGAGATGGTTACCAAGGAGAAGTTTATCTATACGAATCATACGACTACCTTGCTCACCAATCCATCATCCTTAACCCTGATCGCCGGATGGGGAAAATCCCCGCTGATAGAATATGATGGTACGGGCGCCTATTTCCTGGATAAGGTTGCCGAAGGTGTCTGGCGCATTGAAATCATGCCTGATGCGATCGTGACAGATAATCTGTTTGGGAGAAACAGTCTGGATAAAACAAGGGCGGTGTTACGCTATGAAAGAAGAAATATGAAATTTCATCTTCCGGGTTTTGAAAACGGTTTTGCCATCGAAAGTGTGGATTGGCGAGACAGCCTGGTATACTTTGAAACAAAAGGTAATGAAGTAGCCTTGAAACCAGGAGTATACTTACTAATGAGCCCTGCATATGAGAGAGATGATTCGATCCTGCTGGCATCAAAAAGTAAATTTGAATGGAAAGGAATATATGCCTGGCCAGCAGGCAGTGCCAAGCCTGTGACCGCGTTTTCATCTGCGAGGGTAAGTCCATCCGTCAAATCCTCAGATAAAAGAAACCAGATTACCCTTTTTGAAGCTTCAACAGATAGTCCCTGGCTCAATCGCAAATGGGTGTCTGATTCGGGATTGAAAAAAAATGAACATTCGGGCATATCCTACCTGTATCTCCTTTTAAAAGGCCTGACGGAAGTGGATGATGAAAATCCGGATGCAACACCAATGGCCGATTATGCGCTGCGGCATTATTTTGGTGACCTCATTGCAGGCCTTGAAAAAGAAGTGGTGAAAAAGAAAACACTGGTTGTAAATGCTTCAACCTTTGGAAGCAGTTCATTTCCCATCCAGGTGGCATTGGTGATGAAAGATGGAACCGCTTTTGGCGGATTGATTGACCTCACGACCGGTGTATCCGAACACAAAATCAAACTCGACGGATTAAAAGAGGTAACGCCTGTGATATTACCACGGCCCTACCCTACCTTCCTTCCTTATTATTCTACAGCCGGCTATGCAACCGAATTGGATCTAAGTCAGATTGAGAGTTTGCAGGTTTCGATCGGCCCCGGTATTCCAAAGGAAGATTGGGATAAGACTTTTGAATTGTCTATCAGGAGTGTATGGCTTGAATAACATGGAAAAGAAAAGAGAAAAAAGAAAAGCGTCGTACTTATCGTAGTCGAAGTCAGAAAAGTTTGCAGTTCGGAGTTTCGACTTCCACAGTACAAGCCGCGAATTTTCTCAACCTGAATTTTTTTTCCATGATGCCCCATCGAAATCTCAAATCTTTGATTTGTCGCTTTCTCACCCCTTTGTTCCTTCGCTTATTTGCTTGCAGCAACAGTGCTTCGGAAACCCCGGGGCAAATGGGACTCTTGTTACCCCGGGGTTGCGCAACACAGAGGGGGAGAAATTGTCTGAAAGCAATTTCAATGGGGTAAAAAGTGATCCTCAGCACGCGAACGCTTCGACCTGCATACGCCCATCCTCTTTCTGCAGTTCAGCTACCACTTAAGTCAACTTAAGTTCAACGCGTGAATCATAAGCAATTGAGTTTGATTGACTACCTGATGTTAAAAACGTCTGCACAGCTCATTACCAGATGCATGATCCTTTTGATTTGTCCTACGCGAACTTAAGTCAACTTAAGCTCAACGTTGTTAATAAACATACGCAGTGATGCAATTTAATTTTGCGTCTTACTTTCTCACAACGCTTACATTCTTAAATCTTACACTATTTTGACAACGATGTCAATATCGATATTCGCGCATTTGAAATGGCCTTTGGGGCAGCTTTTATAACCATGCAATCCACAGGGTCTGCAATCCAGATTTTCATTTGTCTCGAAGACGAAGGAAACATCGGATAATGGCCCGAAGCCAAATGCGGGAACCGTGGAGCAGAACATTGCAGCGACGGGAGCATTCATGGCGGAAGCAAAATGTAAGGGTGCGGAGTCATTGACGAAATTCATGCGGGCATTTTTCATCAAAGCCGCTGATTCGAGGAAGGATAGTTGACCTGCAAGATTGACGATTGCCTTCCTGCCCCCCTTTCCCCCTGAATGGGGATAAATGGTTGACGATCTAATGGCTTCGCAAAGGGAGACATCGAAATTCGCCCCCATGAGATAGATGGTCAGATGATTGGGCAACTTATGGATTAGCTCTATCCATTTTTCGGCAGGCCATTGTTTTGTAAACCATACAGATGCCGGTGCTATACAAACATAGGGCCCGACTGGCGTAATCTTTTTAAAATCCTTTTCCGAAGGATACAAACTGGGTCTGACAAAAATTGTATCCGTTAACGCGTCAATCAGCGACAGGTTTCTTTTTACTTCGTGTTGATCTTTATCTGTTTTTGAAATCTGGTGCTTTACTGATTTATCAAACAGAAAGGAGACAGGGTTTTTATCAAATCCAATTGTATGTTTTGCTCCCGAAAGTGCTGTCAACAAACCGGAGGCCAGAAATCGCTGAAGGTTAATGACATAGTCATACTTCTCCCCGCGTATCGTTTTGAGGAGTATGCGCAGGTTGCTGTACTTCCCTTTTTTTTTATCAAAGATCAATACCTGCCTGAGATGAGGATGCCCTGTTAGTAATCCTTCATTCCCCTTTTGCAATAGAAAATCTATACTACTATCCGGATAGTGTTGCCTTAGTTTTTCGATCAGCGGCGTAGCGAGCACTACATCCCCGATGAAAGCGGTTTGGATGATTAGGAATTTCATGATTTCTTTCAGGCGCAAGGTAAGGAAATGAAGGCGAAGGCTGGGGATTGGTCTGCGCACATCATTTGTTCGACCACTGCAGCGCGACGATTATCCCGCCTCTGGCAGGGTGCCATGCGCAACGAGATGATGAAAGGTGAATTTACGCGCTTACTATATTTGTTCGACCGCTGCTTTGTCTTCGTCATCTTGATCTTGTGGTCGCCCGCCAAATGGCAGGTAAGTGGTCGCGAAGCAGTCGTCGAACACATCACACTAGCACCAAAAAAACCCCTCTCCCTGTCTTACACTATTCCCCGCCTTCTGCTTTTTCAGCAGCGATAGTAGCCTGGTTAATAGCTTCGATTTCCTTATCGATAAAGTATAGACTCTGTGCACCATCACCGATCAGATTGATCTTGTCGAGGATAGTTCTCATCATGCTTTCTTCTTCGCGTTGCTCGGTGACATACCATTGAAGAAATGCATAGGTAGAGTGATCACTTTCCTTGATGGCGAGCTCTACAATATCGTTAATGGATTTAGTGACTCTTTTCTCATGGGCCAGGGTATCGGCAAAAATTTCTCTGACATCTGTAAACTGAGCCGGAGGTTGGCTGATCGCAGGACTAATGGCAATCGCATCCATTTCGATCAGATAATGAAAGATTTTCATCATGTGGACATGTTCCTCTTGAGACTGACGGTACATAAAAGATCCACAACCATGCATGGATTTGGTTTCAAACCATCCTGCCTGCGAGAGGTACAGAAAGGAAGCATACCCTTCCATGGCTATCTGCTCATTGAGCGCGTTGATCATTTTTTCACTTAACATGTTGAATCTGTGTATTTCGGGTGGAAAGATAAGAACAAAGGGCGGAACGGCGGATGCTTCGACCTGCTTACACGCATCCTTGTGCTACAACTCAGCAACCAGGCGGAACGGGCAAAAGAGGCTCAAAAGGCTAAAGAGGCTAAATTAACCTACTAAACTCCTAACCTCCTAGTCCCATCAACCCATCAACTTATAAATCCTACTGTGCTGGCGGAGAAAACTCCATCCAGCGGCCATTCTCCTTATAAACCCTAAATCATATCCTCAAATGACATCAGTCATCCCCGAAAAATCCCTGATCAGTTACCTTTACGGCCGTCCTGTAGGATATGTCATTAAACTATCACTCATAATCAGGTACTTAGCAACTTAATTGATTTGAAATCGTTATTATAAAATTCAAAGAAGAAACGTGGATATCAGGGTGGACCGAATGAGAAATGAGCAGTTGAAAGAAGTCGAAATAAGGGATATGGCCACGTTGAGGGCCTATCAAAACAAGGATGCAGGTATAACTGACTTGCAATGTCAGCCTACGGATGTATACCTGTTTTGCCTCAAACAAGGGCATATGCATATCCATACTTCCTACATCCCTCACCCTATTGAACTCAATACCGGTGAGGCTATTTTCCTTGCTTTTCCAAAAGGGGAATGGCAGGCCAAAATGGCATGTCAACCAGAAACTGAATTTTATACGGTGCAGATGGAAGTTTCCAAACTGCATTCACTAATTAATCCTGCTTTTGACCAGCACCAACTTGAAACCGCACCTAAACTGAATATGCGGGATCTGATGAAGCTGATTCCGGTCAACCCGTCCCTCCTCGTTTGTTTTGATCAATTACTTCATCACAAACTCCAGATTCCTTTTAAATCCATTTTCGAGCAGGCTAAATTTCTTGAAATCTTCAGCCTGATCATGGAAACCGCCTTTGGTCAACACATGGAGGCCTGCCCGGTGATGATGACCCCTGCGATAGAAAGCAAGATCCATGAGGTGCGGCGTCACATCATGAGCCATATCGACACTGTGCCTGATCCTGACCATCTTGCCCTTGTATTTGAACTCCCTAGAAATACCCTCAAGGAAGGCTACCGTTATATTTTTGGTAAGACCATCCACCAATATCATGCTGATCACAAACTGGAGTCCGCGATGCAGATGCTATCTTCCGGTGAATTGCTGGTCAAAGAAATTGCCTTCAAAATTGGCTACCAGAATCCCAGTCATTTTATAACGGCGTTTAAGAAAAAGTATGGTTTCACACCGAAACAATATGTTAAACAAGAAGTGGCCTCTGTCTGATCAACCATCGTAATGATTTTCGCATCATTGCCTGATGCTGCTTTTCGGCACTAGTCTATTGGTCACTGATCCTGCTTCGACCTGCTGTCTCTCATACAAGTGCTACACTTCGACTTCCTTTCACACTTCCTCGTCCGCCCGCTCAGTAAGGCGCAGTTCAGCAACCGCTCGATCACTCGATCACTCCATTACTCCATCACAGATCACCCGATAACTCACACCCGTCCCCTTGCTGAAGTATTGACATTGGATACAGTATGTTCCGGGAAAGAGGGGTGGTAGGATTTTCAATGCTTTGCATACTTGTGCATCACAAATGCCCGATCACAGATATACCGAGAACTCACCCCCGTCCCCTCTCTTGTTGAAGTATTGACATTGGATACAGAATGTTCCGGGAAAGAGGGGTGGTAGGATTTTCAATGCGATGCATGTTTGTGCCAGGCGAATCGCTTTCTTTTGGGCCTTAATAGCTTTTGCAATCTACCGACTCAGAATTACCAACTGCTAAGTAAAAGGCACAGATTGACAGACATGCGCTTGTATCAGACAGAGACATGCTACATTTCGATGATGTACGGAGTGCCCTACCCTTGCGCTTCTCGCATTTCCTGATCAGTCAATAATCTTGCAATGAACACTGGAATTTCTTCTAAAAATTAATGCATAACACTTAAAACCAAAGAGCGATGAAACTTTTTACATTTATTACGATCCTGTTTTGCGTATCATCCAATCTACAAGCTCAAATCTGGGAACCGCATCAGGTTAATTTTCCCATTCCTACCCAGGGTTGGCGAATCAGTCCTGCCAATGACACGGTGGCCTGGACGTTTGGGTTTGCACTTGATTCAGCGGGCGATTGGATCCAAAGAGAATATTCCTTCAGCCGCACTAAGGATGGCGGCAATACCTGGGTAGCCGGTACTTTCCCGGGAATCCAAACGGATGGTCTTCTCTGCAGTATTTTTGCAGACGGTCCGGATAATGCATGGATTGCATACTATGACTATGCGGACGGTGGTAAAATATTTCACACTGCAGATGGTGGTCAAAATTGGGATCAACTCAATGCACCTGTTGAGGATGTCTTTGTCAGTGCGATCTATTTTTGGGATCAGGATCACGGCATCATCTGGGGTGATGCAATCGATAGTTTGTTTTCCATATTTACAACTTCTGACGGCGGTCTTTCGTGGGATCAGGTTGGTGAAGGCGATATACCTCCTGTTATAGCCGATGATGAATATACCATATTCGGAAACTATGGTATCAATGGGGATAACATTTGGTTTGATACGTATTACAACCGGGTGTTCTATTCTGCAGACAGGGGACATACCTGGTCAGTTTGGGACAATCCTACAGCGACACATTATGGTCTTGACCTCAAGGCGGATGAAGACAATTTCCTATACTATATTCAAATAGGCGAAACACCTGAGGGTGATAAAACCTTTGAACTCTACCGCAGACATCCTGATGAAAACACCTGGACGGATCTCAC